>DAOVZS010000244.1 GCA_030635005.1 Thiomargarita sp.
TGGCACGATTGATCAAGAAGGAACGGGCATTATTGCTGGGCAATGGATGACTTATTTACAATTTAACCTGAGTGACTTTCAAACAGGTGTGCGTAGTATGCCCAAAAATAAGAAAAAACGTTTTCAAAAAATGCTACAGCAGTATGGCGAAGAAAGTTTAGAACACCTTCTTCACTTTTATGGCAGTCAACAATCAAGGAATCCTATCCATGCTCACCCGTAGACATTTTTTGACTTTGGCTGCTGCTACTATGCTCAGTGTGCCTGCAAAAGCCTATTCTGCTAAAAAGAAAGTGGTCATTATTGGCGGAGGCGCCGCTGGTGTGATTGCCGCCAAATATTTGCGTATGGCAGATCCCAGTATTGACGTCACTTTGATTGAAAAGAATATACACTATTATACCTGTTTTATGAGTAATGAAGTCTTGGGCGGTGATCGCACGCTAGAGAGCATTAAATTTAGTTATGACGGATTACAAAAATATGGTATTACCCTTATCAATAGTCAAGCAATTGCCATTGATACGCACCGTAAAACAGTACGATTACTTGAAAGAGGACGTCTGGTTACCTACGATCGTTTAATTGTATCACCCGGTATTGATTTTCGATGGGATGTCATTAAAGGCTATACACCTGATATGATTGAAAAGATGCCACATGCTTGGAAAGCAGGTCCCCAAACCCTTCTTTTACGTCAACAATTAGAAGCGATGAAGGATGGTGGAACAGTGATGATAAGCGTTCCCCCTAAGCCATATCGTTGCCCTGTTGCCCCCTATGAACGCGCCAGTCAAATTGCCCACTATTTAAAACACCATAAACCAAAATCAAAAGTCTTGATTTTAGACGCCAATCAAGCGTTTGGAAAACAAGCCTTATTTATGCAAGGATGGGAACAACTTTATGGTTTTGGCACCGAGCATAGTTTAATTGAATGGATTCCTTTAGAAGAAGGGGGAAATGTGTTTGAAGTGAATGCTCATGAGATGCGTGTGTATGCGGGAGAATTTGAAGATGTACATACTGCTGATGTTATTAACATCATTCCGCCCCAAAAAGCAGGTAATATTGCTTATAACAGTGGTTTGGTAGATGAGACGGGTTGGTGCCCCATCAATCAGAAAACATTTGAATCTACCCTACAAAAAGACATTTATGTGATTGGTGATGCCAGTATTACAATAATGCCCAAATCTGCTTATGCGGCAAATTCGCAAGCCAAAGTATGTGTTGATGCGATAGTAGCGGATTTACAAGGCAGAGAGATGGGAAACCCTTCTTATATTAATACATGCTATAGCATTGTTGGCACAGATTTTGGGATTTCTACCGCTTCCATCTACCATTTTAAAAATGGTCACATTCAAGCAATTGAAGATGCAGGGGGGGCTTCTCCTTTAGACGCTTCAGCAGAATATAGAAAACGTGAAATGGTTTATGCGTATAGTTGGTTTAAAAATATGACATATGATATGTTTCAATAATACGTATTATCTACCTCTAATGTGTCCAATATTGTCTTTGATAGTGGCGTTGTTGCATAAGTAAATATCTGATTCTATTCTTTCAACGGCATCTTTTCTAGGTGGAATGACAGGTACAGTTTCTTTTTCAAGTATTTGTCCTTCTGCTGAAACTTGACTAATAGCATCATCAACTTAACCATTTAAAACGTAAAAAGAAAATAACATTTTAATCGTTTAATAAATCTGTGTTTATCAACAAGGAATATAACTAATTGATTTTTATATCAATATTCCTTAAGTTAATGGCAGTGAACCAGAGCCTTCTGCGATGCTCTGCGTTGTTTTTTTGTGTTTATAGGACGCAGAGCGTCCAGGCATGCATTCCCAACAAAAAAATCAAAAAAAAAGCCTTGGGAGACATGGTGTCTAACCCAAAGCTTATAAAATACCGTTTCAATCACCGAAAATCCTAGACATCCCCCCTATTTTGGAAGGAATATTTTTTACTGATCTGCAAGAATCACGGTCGTTCTTGCTACATTAGAACTCAAAGTCTTAAACAGAGATGAAAAATCTGCGCCTTCGTCATTAAAGAAAGCATAAAAATAATAGCGACCGCCATATCCTGGTGGAACCATAAAAGTGAATATTGAAAGACTCTCTTCTGAGTGTTGCATAGAACGTAAGAAAGGTGTTACTTCAGAACTAAACGGGTTGATGAACTCATTGGTCAGATACAAAAACTTTTCACCTGGCATTTCAATAATGACATACAAATCTACCTGTTGAAATAAGTTCACATCAATGCTTTCTGTTAATTGAATACTCACAGTTTCACCCACAGAATACAGACCGCCACCATTTAAAACGACTGTATTAATACCACAAGACGTGTCCCCAATCTCCTCAGCTGACATCGTTAAAGGAAATAAGAATATTGCTAGCATAGCTGCTATTAAATATCTATGTACCATCTTTTTTTTACCTCAATAGAAAATTAAAAATTGTTACTGATCCGCAAGAATCACAGTCGTTTTTGCGACATTAGAACTCAATGTCTTAAAAAGAGATGAAAAATCTGTGCCTTCGTCATTAAAGAAGGCATAAAAAGAATAGCTACCCCCATACCCTGGCGGAACCATAAAAGTTAATATTGAAATATTCTCATCTGAGTATTGCATAGAACGTAAAAAAGGCGTTACTTCAAGACTAAACGGGGTGATTAGCTGATTGGTCAGATACCAAAATGTTTTATCTGGCATTTCAATAATGACATACAAATCTACCTGTTGAAATAAGTTCACATCAATGCTTTCTGTTAATTGAATACTCACAGTTTCACCCACAGAATACA
>DAOVZS010000139.1 GCA_030635005.1 Thiomargarita sp.
AGTCACAGTGGCTTTCGTGCTTTTTGTCACTTTAGCTGCAGTTGTTTTAGCAGGTTTTGTCACTTTAGTCACAGTGGCTTTCGTGCTTTTTGTCACTTTAGCTGCAGTCGTTTTAGCAGGTTTTGTTACTTTAGTCACAGTGGCTTTCGTGCTTTTTGTCACTTTAGCTGCAGTCGTTTTAGCAGGTTTTGTTACTTTAGCAACAGTAGCTTTCGTGCCTTTTGTTACTTTAGCTGCAGTCGTTTTAGCAGGTTTTGTTACTTTAGCAACAGTAGCTTTCGTGCCTTTTGTTACTTTAGCAGCAGTCGTTTTAGTATTTTTTGTCACAGTGGCTTTTGTGCTTTTTGTCACTTTAGTAGCCGTGGCTTTTTTGGCGACCTTAGAAGTTTTAGAAGAGGGTTTATTTCCAAATGAACTATCCCATACCAATGTATCCTGATTATTTACGTCAAAATAAGCATGTTCTTCCACAAAAGTGAGAATAGGATTATTGAGGGTAATTTGTTCCAATTGTTTCAATCGATCAAAATTATTTTCAAATAGCTTAATATCACCTTGAAGATTGTGTATCCTCGTTTTTCCAAATAAATGGACACCTTTGCCAATATTTGTAAAACCAAGATTCTTGAGGATTGTCAAATAATCTTGAAGTAACACAAGAAATTGTTTTTTGTATTCCTTTTCGGGTACACCTAACATATCTGCCATTCTCTGTATTCTGGCAGGGGCATGAAATTTTTCAACCTTTGTTTCAAAACGCATGCGTTTTTCTGAAAATCCCCACAAATACAATCCTTCATTTTTAGGATATTTAGCTTGGTCAGGAATCAGACAAGCAAAACCTTCAATGAATCGAAATCCATGAAAGTTAATCATATTTCGAGCAAATTCTTCTACTTCTTGTTCAATTGACATCAATGTCTCCACACGAAAATTAAGTAAATGAGAGCAAGGGTTACCCTGCTTTTATATGCAGTTAAATTCCCCACTATAAATTATTAGAACATTTTTAATAATTTAAATCAAGAACGTTATAAATCGATACAGGAAAAAAAGGGTACAAGGCAAACCTTGTACTCCAAATTTTTTTAAGGAATATATTTAACAGTCATAACATTAATTTTACGAGTGAAAAAAGTCAATCTCAAGGTATTATAGAAATATCACTCTCTGTGGGTATACTTGCATGACATTGAAAACAATCAATATTGACAGCTGCATAAGTATGACAACTTCGACAGAAATGTTCAGAACCCTCTTTAATATTGGGATAGTTTCCATCAGAATCTTGTGTCACGTGACAATTAATACAATTAACTAAGCTATGTTTTGTGGTACGTATACCACGACGCATTGTATCATTACGCTGATGCTGCAAAAAACTCGCATGATTGCGACGTATAATATCAATGGGTGCAACACATTTCTCTGTATCAGAAAAATCTTTTTTGGCTTTAGGAGGATGCGGTATAGTGATAGATTGAGCACTGACTGCTAAACTCAAAAGTAATCCAATACTAATTTTTGCTAGAGTGTTTAATAAAGAATGTAGCTTCATATCAAATTTTATTGCAACGAGGTGTTTAAACCTCGTTGTTGTAAGAGTTAATTTATTCAGGACTTAAAACAATAGCATCGCCAATTAATTGATGAACACTGATAATTTGATCCATCTCAAATCCATAATAAGGCATAACTTTGCTGAATTGTGTTTTACAAATAGCACAAATAGAAGCCATGTGAGTCACACCATGGTTATCAACCACAGATTTCAAAGCTTCCATACGTGGTAAAGCTCCTTTAACACGCAATTCCATTAAATCATCCGTCAATAATCCACCGCCACCACCACAACAATACGTTTGATCACAAATAGTATCAGATGGCATATCATAAAAATAATTACAGGAAGCTTTAATCAATTCACGAGGGATGGTAAATTGTCCCCCAGGTACGCCTCCCATACTACTTCCCCGTGCAACATTACAAGAATCATGGAATGTCAAACGGCGATGATCATTTCGGGACTTATCTAATGTTAAAGCACCCTTTTGAATCAAATCATAAGTAAATTCGCAAATATGCTGCGGAATAGGATAACGTTGATCTAGAAAATCAAAAGGTCCCACAAGAGTATTTAAGAAACTATAGGCAACACGCCACGCATGACCACATTCTCCAAATACCAGCCGTTTCACTTTTAAATCACGTGCTGCTTTTTGAACACGTAGTGACACACGCTGCATGTTTTCATAACTACCAATAAACATACCAAAGTTCGCAGCCTCAGAAGCATGAGAACTTAATGTCCAAGAAATACCTGCTTGATGAAAGACTTTTGCGTATCCTATTAAACCATCAATATGTGGTTCTGCAAAAAAATCAGCGGAAGGCGTTACTAATAATACATCAGCCCCTTCAACATCCACGGGTAAACGCACATCTACACCCGTTTCATCTTTAATATCTTCTTCTAAGCCTTCTACCGTATTACGTAAAGCTTTATCTGGTAATCCTAAATTATTACCAATCTTATAGACTTTAGCAATAATTTCATTACAATATTTTTGACCTTTACCGACCACATCCAAAATTTCTCTGGCAGCCATTGAAATATCAGCGGTGTCTATCCCATAAGGACAAAATACAGAGCAACGACGACATTGTGAACATTGGTGATAATAATTATACCAATCATCCAAAACGTCTTTGGTGAGATCTTGAGCCCCTACCAATTTAGGAAATAATTTTCCAGGCCAAGTAAAATAACGGCGATAAACATTCCGTAATAAATCTTGTCGTGCCACTGGCATATTTTTGGGATCATTAGTCCCTATCATATAATGACACTTATCAGTACACGCCCCACATTTCACACAACTATCCAAATACACGCGCAAAGAACGATATTTTCCTAATAAATCGCCCATTTTTGCAATCGCTTTATCATGCCAATCATCTACGAGTTCTTCAGGAAACCCCAAATCTCTTTGCATATCTGGTTTTGCAAGATATGGACCGGGGCCCCGCATAACATCCTTTTTGATGATGGGGATAACTGGATAAGGTCTAAATGCAGGGGTTTCAAAATTCGCTTTAGCCATATTATAAAAGCCTCCTTAATTCTTCGGCGTTTCTAGTTCAAGCGCCCAAGGGGCAACATGGCGTTTTTCCCGTGAATTATCAACTTGGTTACGACTAGGGCTAAAAAACACGCCTGGGGCATGCAACAATTTGCTAAATGGGAAAATAATCATTAATACGATTACAGATGCCAAATGTACTAATAAGATAGTATCAATGGGAATAGGGTATTGTCCGCTAAAAACATCTAAATACATCACGCTCAACATGAAAGCTTTAAAGTGAATAATATCTATGTGCGTCACAAAACTCATTAAAGCACCACTTGTACCAATCACTAACAGCAAAATCAACATCAAATAATCAGAAGGATTACTAATATAGCGTATTCTTTCGATAACAATCCGACGCCCTAATAAACCCAGTAAACCCAGTAACATCACTAAACCACCATATTTACCAAAAGGTTGTGCTAACGCAACCCAACTCCATACAGGTTCAGTAAAATAACGTAAGTGGCGTACGATTACGAGCAATAAAGCGCCATGAAACATCATACCTAACAACCAAATCCATTTATTTGACCTAAATAAACTGCGAAACAACACAACTTCACTCAGCACACGCACAATAACACCTTTTTGTGTCATGGGAGCGGGCATTGTAGGTACTTTTAAAGGTGCAGGTGTTGTTGCATATTGATAGATTCTATAGATCACCCCCCCCACAAATAATAGGGTGGCTAGATAAAATGAGATGGCAAAAAATGCAGTCCAAAATCCCATAAGTGTATCCTTTTCCACCTCTCCCATTAAGGAGAGAGTGGGTTTGTTAAGCTTTAGACACAGCCCGTAGGTTTAGGTAAACCAGCAAAACGACAAGCTTGTTTAGCAGGACCATAAGGGAACAACTCATATAAATATTTACTGTTGCCTTTTTCCTTTCCTAATTTTTTACCAATAGCTTTAGTCAATACCCGTACAGCTGGAGCAATTTGGTACTCATTATAGTAATCACGTAGAAAATTAATCACTTCCCAATGACTGTCTGTAAGTTCGATTTCATCTTGAGCAGCCAATACTTTAGCAGCACCTTCAGTCCAAGAACTTAAATCAGTCAAATAACCTTCTTCGTCTGTATCAATTGTTTTTCCGTCGGCTTGAATTGCCATTATATCTCTTCCTCTTTTTTTAATAAAAAAAAATTATAACCAAGCTTGTACCGTTTTATTATCAACAGACAAATTCACAAAACCTGCATAATCAGTTGCTTTGACACCTTCAATCACATTTTCCATACGCATGCCTCGTGCTTCAAGATCAGGCACCAAAACATAAACTGAGGTGTTTTTCAAAGCTTCTGTGAGAAGTGCTTCAAAACGTGTTCCTTTCAAAGCACCATAAATAGCATCTTCAAATAAAAGAATACTATGGCCTTTGCGTGAGAAACGTACACAATTTTCTAACGAATTCTTATCAAACGGCGATTTATTCACAGTATGTAACATGGCATTTCTCCTGATTAGAAACTTAATACAACATCTTGTTGTTCCATCAATTCAGCCATTTGTGCCTCATCGAACACTTGAACATCTACAAGTAAATCGTCTTCAGACAGTCCGCGTTCTTCCATAGACTTTCTATCTACATAGAGTTTTTCAACATCATACCCTTCTAGGGCACGATAAGTCCTAGAAAAATCCTTAACCCCTATTCCTGAATCAACTGATGTTTGTTGATCTTTCTTTAATTGATACACACCATCATCAATAAAAGCCAAACTAACATCTTGATCAAATGCGGCCCCAATCAGCACCACTTCTAGCGATTCTAACGCATAGATGGTTCCATAAGGTGCTTTGCGGTTCACATACAGGAATTTTTTTATGACTTCTTCTTCCATTTTACTATGTTCTCCTCAAAAATCAGTCCCCAAATACCATCATTCGTTCTGATTGTATACCCGATTCAATCAGTTGCCCTAAACCAGAAATACGAAAACCTTCAGCAATGTTATCAGCATCTTTACCTTGACGTTTGGCCTCATTCTCATCTAACAAACCACGTCGTTGTGCAGCTGCAATACAGACCACCATATCTAGTTTATATTTTTTACCTAAATCAGACCAACGCGTGACAATATTACGATCATCTTGCGGTGGCACTGTTAAGCGTGACGCGTTATAAACACCATCATGATAAAAAAAGACACGATAAATCTCATGTCCATTTTCTAAAGCTGCTTTCGTAAATTGATAAGCAGAATCAGAGGCTTGATGTTGATACGGGCCTTCATTGACCAAAATACCAAACTTCATTGTATGATTTCCCCCTTCTCAGTAATCAGTCTACACCGATTACTGATAAAGTGATTAAAAACGAATATGTGCTGATGCATTTAAGCTGCTACGAGCACCACGCCAATTATCAATATGATATTTGGTAAAAGGCAGTTCTGTTTTTTCAAAGAAACGAGGCCATCCAATTCTATCTACCCAGTCTGAAAGACG
>DAOVZS010000287.1 GCA_030635005.1 Thiomargarita sp.
GAAGACGTACAAGCCCCTTTACTAAAAAGAACACAATGTATGGTAGAAGCACGTGACAAAATTGAACGGGTAGGTATTGATCATCGTTTACCCAATGATCCCAATCTACCTGCTATGTATGCTGAGGAAATGAATAAAGCCTTAACACATAAAAACTATCCACATGCAGAAAAAATATTGTTAGATTGGCAACATTTAATCACCACTTCCTCTCCACAACGGGATCTTATTAAACAACAATTACGCCTTCATCAAGATATTAAAAATATTATTTCAGATTTAACCCGTCATCATCAAGGCAATATCGTCAAAAGATTAACACAATTGTCAATCGTACCTGTCTTGCAAAATGAAATACTTGACATGCCCAAGGTTCAAAACAATCTGCTGAGATATCATCTTAATGAAGCCTTAGCCTTGATGACAATTCAAAATGTGAATATTGATCCCATGACTGAAATCAGAATGGCAGAAGTCTTAACAACTACCCACAAAAAACGGACAGCATCTTCTTGGATCCCTCCCACAACACCGCTATCTGATTCAAGCAGTCCAGAAATTATTAAATTATTAAAAGAATGTCAAATACATTATGCAGAGAATCGCCTAACTACGGGTAAATCAGGCACTGCATTAGCGTGTTATCAAAATGTTTTAGAACAATCTCCGGGTAATTTGGATGCGATTAAAGGCTTGAAAAGCCTTGAAAACCGTTATACAAACTGGGCTAAAATAGCCTTAAAACAAAAAAAGCTACATAAAGTACAGAAATATCTGCAAGGCTTAACAAAAGTAAATCCCTATTCATCAGATCTCGCACAATTAAAACAACAATTAGAAGAGGCAACAGCTCCCCTAAAGCCTGCTGATGACAAAATAACCCGTCTTCCTCCAGCACAAACTTGTGACAAATGTACGTGTTCTGCACTGATCGGGCAATTATCAATGGGGGTCACATCGCTGACTGCCATAGAAAAACAATTTTTTCAAAAAGAGTGTCGTTAAAATCCCTTTTTCATTTTTTTGAATTTAAAAATTATATATTATGCTTACTCCTGTTATTCTATCGGGCGGTATGGGAAGCCGCTTATGGCCTTTATCCCGTGAATCATATCCCAAACAATTATTAGCATTACTGGGTAAACATAGCTTATTACAAAATACACTCATACGCTTAAAGGGATTAAAAGAACAAACTGCCCCATTAATGGTATGTAATGAAAACCACCGCTTTTTAGTTGCAGAACAATTACGCAGCATTGGCGTGTCTCCCACACAAATTATTCTGGAACCAGTTGGACGTAATACTGCACCAGCGGTAGCAGTTGCGGCAATGTCAGCATTAGCAGTGGATCTCAATGCCATTTTATTGGTTTTACCTGCTGATCATATTATTGCAAATCCTGCCGCTTTTCAAAAAGCGGTGATTGCAGGTATCCCTTTAGCAGAAACCAACCATTTGGTTACTTTTGGTATTATCCCAAACGCTCCAGAAACAGGGTATGGTTATATTCATGCAACTGAGCCCGTAAAAGAGACGATTGCTTTATTTATTCAAAAATTTATTGAAAAACCCAGTATTGAAATCGCACAAGAATATCTTGATTCCAATGACTATTATTGGAATAGTGGCATATTTTTATTTAAAGCAGCACAATATTTACAAGAATTAAAGACTTTTGCGCCCACTATTTTTAAAGCCTGTCACCAATCCATGGAACATGCGTCACAAGATCAAGATTTTATGCGTTTAGATAAAGATTTTTTTACAAAATGTCCTAGCGATTCTATTGATTATGCGGTGATGGAGCATACGCAAAAAGCGGTGACTATTCCTTTGGATGTGGGATGGAGTGATGTAGGCACATGGTCTTCTTTATGGGAGAATAGCCCGAAAGACAGTGTCGATAATGTCATCATTGGTGATGTGATTATCGAGCAGGTGCATCATTGTTATTTACGATCAGAACATCGTTTATTAACCGCTATTGGGGTTGA
>DAOVZS010000065.1 GCA_030635005.1 Thiomargarita sp.
GCTACCCCTGCTACCAAACCGCCTAAGGCTGCCATTTTTTCAGATTCAACTAATTGTGTTTGCGTGCGATGTAGTTCTTTTAAAGAATCTTGTAATTTTTTCTTTTGCTCACTAATTTGTTGAATATACTGACTTGTGGCTAAAGCAGATTTTATTCGAGCATTAAGCACAATACCTTTAATAGGTTTATAAATAAAATCTATACTGCCATAATCAAAACACTTTGACAGCAATTGTTCATCCGTATTGCCTGTCAACATGATCACTGGAATACTGTTATAAATGGGATGTGCTTTCAGTTGTTTCAAGACTGTTATCCCATCAATACCGGGCATATACACATCTAAAAGAATGAGATCATAAGGATCTTGTTCTAATTTTGGCAGTAAAAATTCTGGTTTACTGATAAAATCATGATGATAATCATATTTAGTGAGCACAGCTCTTAAAAATTGAATAATTTGCCGTTCATCATCAATAATAAGAATTCTAGCCATTTGAATATTGTATCGGTGTTTCTATACGCTCGCTAATATCTTTGCCTGTCGCAACAAAGTGCGTAATATTATTGTGCTCATCTTTTAAAGGGGTAATGGTTTTTTCTTCATAAAAAATGCTGCCATCTTTTTTCTTATTAATAAAGATGTCACTAAATACGTTTCCTTGTAAAATAGTCGTCCAAAGTTTTTTATAAAAGGTTCTACTTTGTTTTCCAGATTTTAAAAAGCTTGGTGTGTTACCCATAATATCCATTTTGCAATAACCTGTCACGCTTTCAAAAGCGTGATTCACATATTCTATCAAACCATTTTTATCAGTAATAAGCACCGTATCGGCTGTTTGTTCCAATGCAGTTGATAACTTGCGCATGGTATTTTCAACGTGTATACGTTCTTTAATTTCTTCTTGAAGACGTTGATTTGTTTTCTGAAGATTTATCGAAAGTTGTTCGATTGTCTTTAAATCATTATAATTTCGTAAGGAAGCAGTGACTGCTGTAATGAGTTTTTGGGCTGTTAAATCAGATTTCTCTTTATAATCATTAATATCATATTCCATAATCACTTGATGCTCTGGAGCCAACCCTGCTTGCCCTGTCCGCAAAATGATACGCACAAATTTATTTTTTAATTCATGACGAACATAGTCAACCACTTTTAAGCCCGCATGATCCGTTTCCATCACAACATCCAGTAGCATGACATGGGTATCAGGATGTTGTTGGATCAATTTTTTGGCTTCTTGTCCAGAATAAGCACCCATAATATTTAAATTTCGTCCTTGAAACCTAAATCCTTCGAAAACCATCCGTGTGAGTGCATGTAACACTTTATCATCATCAATCACCATCAATTTCCAAGGTGTTTTTTCTGGGATATCAGTAATCAGTGGCTGTTCATCAAAAAACAAGTCTTCTGTTGACATGATTATATTCCGTGAAGTTGTTTTTCAATTAATTTGAATAAACCATTTAAATGGACTGGTTTACTTAAATACTCAGTCACACCTGCTGCAAAACACAGTTCTTTATCTCCGGGCATTGCGAGCGCAGTCAGTGCAATAATAGGAATCTTTGACAATGTCGCATCTGCACGAATATGTTGGGTTGCTTCCAAACCATCCATAATAGGCATTTGAATATCCATTAAAATGACAGCGGGCGTTTCTTCATGAGCTCGTTCAATAGCCTCTTTACCATGACGGGCAATAATGACCCGATACCCACAAAGGTTTAAATAATCAGACATGGATTGAATATTACTTTCATTATCTTCTGCTAATAAAATTAAAGGGGAAGGATGGATGTTACTGGTTTGCAAGGGATAGAGTTTTTTGATATCCTGATTATTATTATTCTCTCCATTTGCTTTCCAAGGCAATGAAATGGTAAATCGACTTCCTTTGCCCACTTCACTTTCTACCGAGACGCTCCCGCCATGCATCTCCGTTAAACGGCGTACCAGTGCCAAACCCAAGCCTGTTCCTTCATAACGTCGTGCAAGACTGCTATCCACTTGAACAAAAGATTGAAATAATTTATCCATATCTGATTCTGCAATCCCAATCCCTTCATCCCATACGGTAAAATGAATCACTTCTTGTTCTTTCTGACCCACAACGCTTAAACCAATACATTTTTTTTTAGGCGTGAATTTGACCGCATTACTTAAGAGATTAATGAGAATTTGTTTAAAACGTCGTGTATCCGCAAAAATAGTGTTTACCGTACAATCAATATCAGTGACAATTTTTAAGTTCTTTTGTAACGCAATTTCTTTAATAAAATCCAAACTGGCATCGCATATATTTTTAACATCAAACGTGTCTTTTTGTAAGTCTAATTTGCCGGCTTCAATTTTAGATAAATCTAGGATATCATTAATTAAGCCCAGTAAGTGGAGACCACTTGTTTCAATATTATCTATATAATTCAACTGTTTATCATTCAAAGCACCAAACACTTGCTCTTGTAAAATTTCAACACGTGTTAAAATGGCACTTAAAGGCGTCCGTAACTCATGACTCATACTGGCAAGAAATTCATCTTTTAAGCGCACCCCTCGTGCTAATTCTGCGTTAGCTCGGCTTAATTCTGCTGTTCGTTTTTCAACACGTTGGGCAAGTGAAGCCCGTTCTTTTAACAGTGTTTCTTTAGCAAGTTTGCGTTCTGTAATATCTGTAACCACTACAAAGTTAGTTTTCGCATCATCTACAACAATCGTAGAGGGTGAAACATTGGTACAAATTTTATGCCCATCTTTTTTAATCCATTCGAGTTCAAAAGATTGAGGACTGTCTTGAAGTAATTGTTCTTTTATTTTATTTAAATTATGCGTATCGAATAAATGTTCTACGCCATGATTAATCACTTCCGCTTGCGAATATCCCAACATTTCACAAAATTTGTTATTGACATATGTTAAGACTTGTTTATTATTTAGGACGCCAAGCCCATCATTCATGGTTTCTACGAGTAAACGATATTGTTTTTCACTGTCACGCAAATCTTGTGTTTGTTCTACGATAGTTTGATCTAAATTTTGATAAAGATGTTGTAGTGTACTATTAGCATATTGAAAATCTCGCAAAATCATTTCATATGGAATAATGCTTTCTTTAAAAAAATCCCATGTTTTTTCTACAGCGTCTTGCGGTGTTTTTTGATCAGACAAAAGAATCTTTAAAGCAGACTGGTGAACATCTACCCATTCCGCTATGGAAAAACTATTTTTTATTGCTTGCTCTCCCATATCATGGGCTTGTTGCAAACCAAACTCTATTGGATTATCCACATAAGTGGCCAATGCGATACTATATTGTTGAATTAATTGAGATTTTATCATGTTAATGCTAATGTGAGTGTAACTTGTATCCCCACCCTATCCTCTCGATTAGATAATTGACACTTCCCACCACTTCCCCATATCATTCTTGCAATCATGGCTAATCCTAAGCCCATACCTTGTATTTCACCAGAGAAAAATTTTTCATGTTGATAATAAGGGATCCACACTTGAGATAATATTTCAGTGGGTAAATGTTGACCATTATCACTTACTGTCAAAGTAACCGTTTGAGTATCAAGAGATTTTATTGAGATTTCAATGTCGGGAGATTGTTGAGGATGGAATTTTTTGGCATTGGTAAGTAATTCTCGTAATACTAATTCTATTCCTTGTACAGACAGTGTGAGTGTTTTATCTTGTAATATCTTATCCTGACATACAGTAATGGGATTGAGTGCGATGTCCTCTTGAATCGTTGTGATGACGCTTTGAAGTTTAGATAAAGGAAAAGTAGTATTGAGTTTGAGTAAGTGACTGCTATCTGCATATTGCAATACTTCTATGACTTGCTGTTGTAAACGTTCTGTTGCAGTCTGCAATATCTTCAACATTTTTCTTGTGTCTTGAGAATATTCTTCCTGATCCTCGAGCAGCATAGGTAACACACCAAAAGCATTCAGCGGTGTGCGTAATTTATGCGACACAATCATTTGAAAACTCCACATTTGCTGTCGTAATGCGACACGTTCACTGACATCATGCAAATGTACCAGTTGTTCATTAAGATTCTGAGAAAATACGTTGACTTGTAACCACAAAGGACGTTCTTGCTTGGTTTCTGGACGTACGAGATAACGTTGTGATTGTGATTCTTGTGCAGGCCAATTTTTCCACGCTTCTTCAGGTTCACGTTTATATGTTTCAACATATTCCAGAAAGTGCTTGTTATCCTTATCTTCTGTTGGAATGCCTAAATAAAGACGTGCTGCGGAATTCATATAACGTATCTCATTGCCGTTATTGAGTAATAAAAATCCCTCATCAAGCTGCTCAATAGCCCATTCAAAACGTGAACGCTCTGTTAATAAGCGACGATAACGATTAAGACGTGTAATCGAACGAATGCGGGTGCACAATTCTATTTTATCTGGGGGTTTGCTTAAAAAATCATCAGCACCTGCTGTGATACCCCGTAAGCGTGAATCTCGATCGTCAAGTGCAGTCAGCATGATGATAGGGACTTCCGCTAAATTGGGTGTTTTGCGGATGTGTTCACACACTTCAAATCCATTCATCCCAGGCATCATGACATCTAACAAAATGAGATCGGGCATGAAAGATTTCGCTTTTTCTAACCCTTCAACCCCATTAGTTGCAAATTCAAGTTGATAATCTTCGGCAGTGAGCAGTATATCAAGCCTTTCACGAAGATATTCATCATCATCAATAATTAATAAACGACTATTATTATCCATTTTGTATGTGCTTTAGAATCATAAGAAAGAGGACAACATAAAAATGTTGCCCTACTGTTATTTTATAAACCTCGATAAATACAACCACTCGTACATGTTTCTTCTATTGTGATTTGATCTAACTCAGGTAATGTTGGTTTTAAACGATGCCAAATCCATTTTGCCAAATGTTCACTGGTAGGATTTTCCAAACCTTCAATCTCATTCAGATAATGATGATCTAATTGCTCATATAGCGGTGCAAAGGCTTTTTTGATATCAGCAAAATCAATAACCCAGCCTGTTTGACTGCCCATTTCCCCAGTCACATGAACCGTAATTTGAAACGAGTGTCCATGTAAACGGCCACATTTATGTGTGGGCGGTACATTAGGTAATAAATGTGCCGCTTCAATTTTAAATTTCTTGTAAATTTCCATTTATGTTGTGGATTGTGCAAAAAATACCTTACAAGCCTTGCTAAAGCGTTGTTCTAAGGAGGCAATTTTATCGTTTTTAGCGGTACCGTTCAAATACCATGTTTGTTCTATTTTTTCAGATTCCATTTGGGGATCGGGTGATTCTTTTTCACCACGACTCATGGCAGCCGATAAACGGTTGACTTGATACGCTAATCGTGTTTTTGCTGCTTCAGGCGGAGAATCTATCCCTGCCAATATTTCCATACGAATACACAAGGTTTCCTTGGTGCTGACTACGTCATCATTGGGTGATGTGGCAGTACAGGCTTGTTGAAAACGCTGCGTGATCACCGCGTCGATATCCGCATTTTCAAGTGGGGGAATGGCTTCCCAATCTGTTTGTTTTTGAACAATCCACTCGGGTTCGTTCTGATGTTCAGATTGCTCTATCTCAACACAAAAGTCAGATTTCAGCTTTAAAGTCTCTAATTGCTCACGACGGACGGTGGCTAATTGACCTTGATATTGCTTACCCACTTTTTGACATGCTTTAATAAAACGCTCTTCTACTGCCCTCACTTTTTTATGTAGGGAACCCAATTGATTTAAATCAATTTTCAGTGCTTTCCACTCAATTTTCAGTGCTTGCAATTGTGGCAACGCTGTTTTAATCGCCTCTCCTGTAGAAGTTGCGAGGATTTCAATCTTTTCGCACAATGCTATTTTCTCATTGAGATAGCTTTGAAATGTCTTTTTATGGCGTTCTTGTTGTTGTTTACGATAATCGAATACAACATCACAACTACTGCGAAATATTTTCCAAAACTCATGCTCAATACGTCGATTGCCAGGAACAGTCACATGCCATTGTTCTTGTAATTTTTTCACAGTCTCAATGGTTTCAGTGATTTTGTTATCAATGAGTTTTTGGGGATTCTGAGTATTGATCACTTCATGAAGAATATGGGTAATTTCATCAACTTGTCCCATCAAATTGATGCGATATCGACAATTTTTATGGCGTTCCACATCCAAGTGTTTTTCTAAAACATATAAGGCTGCTTGAAAACGTTCTTGTATCCCTTTTCTGAGTTTTCTGTCTGTCGTGCCCAGAAGACGCCAACTTTTATCCGTTTCGCGCACACACTGATAGACTTCTTTCCAATCCGCCGTTTCCCAATCAGTTTCTTTTGCGAAATTTTCTAAATGTTCACACAAGGATTTTTTCTCTGAGAAATTCTGATGCCGTTCTTTGGCTTGAAGATGAAAATGTGTACGACAAGGGACGTAAGCGGTTTGGCATGCCGTATTAAAACGTTCCCACAGTGCTTGTGAATGTCCTTGAGAACCCTGTTCTTTCCATGTATTTTGGGCTTGTCTAATCATTTTTGCAGCTGCTTCTGGATTAGTAGAGGCTTGTTCAGACAAGTATTCCATTTGCAGGCATAAATGTTCACGATAACGTTGAAAAGCAGCATGGCACGTTTTATTAAAACGATCCCATATGGGACGTGAATATCCGCTTGAACCCATTTTTTCCCAGGCTGTTTGTACTTCTTGAATCATACGAACAAGTGTGGTGGGATTATCATCTTCTGTTTCAAGTATGTTTTCTACTTGTTCACATAATTTCTCACGCTCAAGTTTATTGCCCCAACGTTGCCAACTTTGTAATTCGTTGATTTTAGCATGACATGCTTGTAAACGTCGTTCCAATGTTTTTTGTGCAGCCATTGAAACAGTCCCAATATTCTTAATGAGATTTTGAGCCTTTTGTTCTAAGGTGTTGGCTGTTTGTAACACACCTTCTTCTAAGGATTTTTCCAGTTCACTTAATACTGTCTTGAGTTCAGGGATTGCTTGTTGACGTTGTGCATCTTGTTCTTGTAAACGATTTGTTAAGATTTTTACACTGTTATCAAATCGGTTTTGTAAATCGTCACATTGAGTGGATGCGTGTAAAACTTCTTTCCAGCGTGCTTGTAACTTTTTTAATTGTTCTGGTTTAAGAGAAGTATTTTTTTTGAGTAAGGTTTCCGCTTTCTGGCAAAGGGTTTTAAGCGTATGAGCCTGTTGACGTGCATTTTGTAAATGTTGTTGCTGTTTTTTAACCGCCTGTGAAGCTACGTGCCATTGTTGTTCTAATGCCTCAATAGCAGGTTGCTCAGCCCACTGATTTTCTAAGCTTTGCAGTTGTTGGGTGTATCCTTGCTCTTCTTCATTCGTAAACGTGTGCTGTTGTGTGATGTCTATCAACAAATGTTCCATTTGTTCACATAATACTTTTTTGGCAGCACGTATGGGTATCAAACTCTGTTCACGTTCTTCTTCTGTTTTAAGAGCATGTTGATATTTTTCAAGAGCTGCGACTATCGTGTGTTGTAGGGTAGTCCAACTATTTTGACATTGCGGGCTCGTAAAAACGACTATTTCTTGATAACGTTCTTGTAAACGTTTGAATTCTACATTTTCTTGTTTTAAGGTTTTCGATTTGTACGATGTGGCAGCATTCAATCGTTCTTCTAAAGTGTGCATTTTAGTACATATGGTGTCACATTCCGCTTGAATACGTGCTGGACGTTCTTGCTGTTCAATCACTGTCTTGAGTTTTTCACGTGCACAACGCGTGAGCCTTTTATCACTATTACGTGCTACTTTAATCACACGTTCTAAAATAGATTTTTGGCTGATCTTTTCAATCGTAGACAATCGTATTTCATTAAGGGGATCATGTATTGCAATTTCACCCAACACTTCTTCTTGTGCAACTTTGGCAATAGCCTTTTTACGCATCTCAATGTTTTTCTCATGTATCGCGACATAAGAAATGCGATCAGCATTATGGGTATTCTCAAGCCACTGCAAACGTTTTTCTATATTCAAACTATTATCGCAAAGAAAATATTTAAAACGTTGTTCTGCAATATCACGTAAATCACTATCTGTATCATGTTGTGCGATATGATCGAGTAATTTTAAATCATTGATTTTTAAAACCGCCGCTTTTCGCACAGCAACGGTATCATCATGTTGAACTATCTCATTTAAAATTGTGGAATCATCTATTTCTTCAATGGCGGCTAAACGAACATCAGAATCGCGATGCTGCCATTTTGGTTTGCTAAATTTGGAAAAAATCATAATGTCTCTGTTTAATTAACATCGTTTAGTTTTTTAAATATTATTGATAGTATAATACGATATAAAATATCGTAAACTTTTTTTCAAACTGGAGAGGGTTATCAGTTATCAGTTAATAAGTGTTTTATTCATACTTTTTATACCCTTGTCAGTGTTAGCCATAGATATTAACACCGCTAATGTTGAAGAATTAGCACATGAATTATCAGGTATAGGGCTTATTAAAGCGCAACGTATTGTAGATTATCGTGATAAAATAGGTGGTTTTATTTCACTAGAGCAGTTGATAGAAGTGAAAGGCATTGGCGTTAAAACATTAGCCCGTAATAGGGATAAGCTCTCATATAGCAAGTCACGTCAAATCATTTCTACAGCTGTACCGAGTGTTGATTTATCTCCAAAAGTTGAAAAAAAAAGTGTTCATTC
Source organism: Thiomargarita sp. (assembly GCA_030635005.1). GTDB lineage: Bacteria > Pseudomonadota > Gammaproteobacteria > Beggiatoales > Beggiatoaceae > DAOVZS01. Next base: position 8,731 of record DAOVZS010000065.1, read on the forward strand.
GCATTATTTTTTTTGGGATATCGTCATTATTATTCCCTTATTTTTTGTCTGGTTATTTATTTTTGTAACGGCTTGGCGAAAGAATAGAAAAAAAGATAAAGCAGTCCTTAGAAAGCATTATTTAAGTACCACTTTTATATGTTCTTCATGTGGTAAAATGGGTGCATTTAAAAATATACCTTATGAAGGACATTTAAGTTCTCAATATGTTGATGGTGATTTACCCCCGGGTTGGTCTTGTATTCCAAATTATTTAGGGCAAGCATGTGATTATTGTTTTGATTGTAGCATGCATTAATTTTATCACCGCCTTATGTTTTTAATACGTCATTCTACACATTTTTTATAGGATAATCAGTATGATTAAGCGTTTTAGAGTATTCTTTTTGGTTTTTTTCCTCTCTTTCTCATTCGGTGCTTTAGCCGAAGATTCTGTCTGGTATAGCACAGCTGCTGATGGGAGTGTACAAATTCATTTGTATTTCTTTTGGTCCAAAACCTGTGGCCATTGCCATCGTGCATTACCTTTATTGCCCAAATTAGAAAAAAGTTATCCTTGGCTAAAAATACATTCCTTGGAAATTAGTGACGATCGTAATGTGACTTTATATCTCAGCATGGCTGACAAATTGGGGCAACGCCCTAACAGTGTCCCAGGTTTTTTGTTTTGTGAACAAATGAGTGTTGGTTATGGCATGGAAGAAACCACAGGGCTTGAAATTAAACAACAATTAGAACGTTGTTATCAAAAACAAACGAAACAGGCGAGTCATTAGTTGATTTAAGAAACACATTTTTTGTGAGTACACTTTACGTCACATCAATATTGTATATGTGGATTTAAAATATTGGTACGTGGCGTTTTTTTACTTTTCGATTTAACTGATTTGAATTGTAATATGTTGTCCTGTTTTTTCGAGAATATCAACTAAAGCGTCAATGGTAAATTTTCTGGTATTACCTCGTATCACATCAGATAATTTAGATTTTGTAATTTGTAATAAATCTGAAGCTTCGTCTTGTCTTAGTTCTGTCTTGTGCAACCAGTCATTAATTTTACACATTAATTGTGCTTTTATTTTTAATTTAGTCGCTTCTAAAGGACTAAATCCTAAATCTTCAAAAATATTATCATTTTCTGAGGTGATATGAGTAATGGATGTATTAATATTATTCATAATTTTCCTTATTTGCAATGATATTATATCTCGTTTTGGCAATGTTGATATCTTTAGAGCTTGTTTTTTGTGTTTTCTTTTTAAAAGAATGTAATACATAAATTCTTTCTGAAAATTTGGCAATATACATTATTCTATAAGCATTTCCATCTTCGGTAATACGTATTTCTTTGACACCAGCTCCTATTGTTTGAAAAGGTTTCCAATTTTCTGGTTCAAATCCATTTTGTATAAGATGAAGTTGATAGCCAGCCACTTGCTTTACTTCTGGCGGGAAAGTCAGTAAATCTTTGTAGCTTGTACCAACCCAATAAATCGGTTTTTCATGTTTCATTTCAAGTGTCATCAATTATGTTATTTTCTTTGCTCACATGCTGTTTCTTACAGCACATGAACATA
>DAOVZS010000003.1 GCA_030635005.1 Thiomargarita sp.
AGAATTTTATGCGATTCTTAAAACACGTCTTAATTAACATTTTAATATTCAATGTTTAAAATAATATTTATAGGAATATAAACTACACGGATTGTATTTAAGAAAGGATAAGGCACAACCGAAGCCTTCTTGTGTTTTTGACTTATCCTTTAGTACTGTCCAGAAGAGCAAGCAATATTAAACAAACTGTATGCATTATACGGTTGTAATGGCTTTCCTGAATTTTAGGAGAGTGGTATGCCCATTGTTACCTTTCAGGGTTTGTATAAGGACCTTTATTTATATGTCAAAAAACCATTGGAACAGCACAATGAAATATATCATCACAATTCTGCTAGTATTGAATATATTTACCCACACCACCTATGCTGCAGAAGCTCGTATCGCTGTCGCTTCTAATTTTACAAATACGATTAAAGCATTGGCAAAACAATTTGAAGACAAAAGCGGTGATAAAATCATTTTAGTGTTTGGAGCAACAGGTAGATTTTATGCCCAAATTATGAATGGTGCACCTTTTGATGCTTTTTTTTCAGCAGATGCCCGTCGTCCTACGTTACTCGAAAAAAACGGGATGGCGTTAGCAGGCAGCCGTTTCACATATGCACAAGGAAAAATTGTTTTATTTAGTCCAAAATCCGACTATGTAGACAGTGCGGGTGCGATACTTAAAAAGAAAAACTATCATTATCTTGCCATTGCTAATCCTAAATTAGCACCTTATGGACTGGCAGCACAACAAGTCTTACAAAAAATGGGACTTTGGGATGACTTACGATATCAAATGGTACGCGGTGAAAATATTGGGCAAGCGTATCAATTTGTAAACAGTGGTAATGCTGAATTAGGGTTTGTAGCCTTATCACAAATCAAACGCTTGGGATTTGGTTCATACTGGGAAGTGCCTACTGAACTTTATAGCCCTATCATACAACAAGCGGTGTTAGTGTCTCATAACACCGTTGCTAAAGACTTTATACGTTTTGTACAAAGTGATGAGGCTAAAGCCATCATTCAAGATTTTGGTTATCAAAAGTGAAATTAAGCCTTAACCCCTTTATCCATCTTACTCATATTAAATCCTGATTGAATTTTACCAAAATATTCAACAAATGTCGTCACGCGTTCTAAGTGTTTGATTAAAAAGGGATCGGGTTCTAAGGCATCTAAAAAATTTTTGAGATACAAGCCTAATTCTGTATTTCCGCCCAAACGCAAACGCCGATTAAAAAATAAGGTATCAGGATCTTCACGACGGGTGGCTAATAACAGAAAATCATAGGCAGTACCTTCAATCAGAAGATCATGAGGCTGATCGGTGGCACTGGCGACTAATCTATTATCAATTAAGGTGATGCGAAAATCTAATTTTGCATCGATTACCCGAATCAGTAACACTTTTTGGTGCATAAAGTCTAATTCTTCTTCTTTTAAGGCTTCCGCAAAAATGCGATTTAAAAGAGCGACTAAGGTCGTATTGGGGATAATTGGCGGAATAAACCCCATGGGAAAGCTTAAAAAATGGGGAATGGTGGGTATAATAGTATTCATAATGAAGCAGCCTGTATAAGCAGTTGTTTTAAATGTTGGGGATCATAGTCATCTGTGATGATTGCGTTACCAAGGTTTTTTAAAAGCACTAAACGAATTTTACCCGCAAGTACTTTTTTATCTACTTGCATTAATGTTAACATGTGTTCTGCAGACAATCCTTTCGGCATCGTCACAGGTAAACCCATGTTTTTGATTAATTTTGTAATACGATTGACATCGCTATCAGTGATCCAGCCCAACTGAGCAGAAAATTGTGCGGCTAAACACATCCCAATAGCCACCGCCTCTCCATGTAAACAGATCCCATAGCCTAATCCCGTTTCTATAGCATGTCCAAAAGTATGCCCTAAATTAAGCAAAGCACGTCGTCCATTTTCACGTTCATCTTCTGCGACAATCGTAGCTTTATCCTGACAACACCGAGAGATTGCAAAACTTAACGCCTCTACATCACGTGCTAATAAGGCAGTTGTATTATTTTCTAACCATTCAAAAAATTCTAAATCATTAATGAGTCCATATTTAATCACTTCTGCTAATCCAGCACTCAACTGTTTATCTTCTAAAGTGTATAAGGTATTAATATCTATCACAACACTTTGAGGCTGATGAAAAGCACCGATCATGTTTTTACCTAATACATGATTTACACCTGTTTTTCCCCCTACTGAGGAATCTACTTGAGCAAGCAAAGTGGTCGGAATTTGAATAAAGGAAATTCCACGTTGATAACACGCTGCTGCAAACCCTGTCATATCACCAATAACCCCGCCTCCTAAGGCGACTAATGTGGTATGACGGTTAAAATGTTTTTGGAGTAAACTATCAAAAATCTGATTTAACACCGCTAATGTTTTGTATTGCTCTCCATCAGGTAAAATAACAGACTCTGTCTCAAAATCTACAAATGCTGCCAATGTTTTCTCCAAATAAAGCGGCGCTACTGTATCATTAGTGACTATAAGGACTTGTCGCCCTTTGACATGCGGTGTTATTAAGCTTGAAACGCCTAACAAATTTTGATCAATATAAATAGGATAACTACGTGTTCCTAAATCCACTTGTAGTGTTTTCATGTTTGTTCTATTTGACTCAAATGTTTGAGAACGATTTTGACCACTTGATGGATGCTACGTTGTCCCGTGTCTATAATAAGATCTGCCACAGATTCATACAAGGGATGGCGTTCTTCGTGTAACAGTGCTAACTTGTTAAAGCGATTTTCTGTTTCTAATAAAGGACGGTTATGACTATGTGCGGTGCGTTTTACTAAGTCATTAATAGGGGCATGTAAATAAACCATATATCCATTATTTTTCAAGAGATGACGATTATTCGCATCTAAGATAACACCGCCGCCAGTAGATAAGATGATATTATGAAATTGTGTCAATTCAAGTACAATTTCCCGTTCACGCTTGCGAAAACCGATTTCTCCTTCATATTCAAAAATTAAAGGAATCGTAACACCACTTTGTTTTTCAATTTCATCATCACTATCAATAAAGATCATTTCTCGTGCTTCTGCGATCAGACGACCAATGGTGCTTTTACCGACCCCCATAGGTCCGATTAAAAAAATATTGTTTAAAGTGCTCATAATATAAATTATTTTTAATAAACTGATATGAATCCCTTAGTTCCTAATTTTACATGCAAAGCCAAGCAACGCCAACACTGTGGACATTTATATGGTAGCAGTATTGGTTTAGTAATCAACCAAGCTGCTCAACATGCACCCTTGATGGTTATTACGCCTGATTCTCTGTCAGCGCAGCGTTTGCTTGAAGAAATTCAATTTTATGCTCACAAAGACCTCCCTTTATTACTCCTGCCTGATTGGGAATCTTTACCTTATGATCTTTTTTCGCCACATCAAGACATTATTTCTGAACGCTTAACCACACTGTATCATTTACCTGGTTTGAAACGGGGCGTATTAATATTGCCTGTGAATACGTTAATGTCTCGTATTGCCCCCACAGATTACGTGACTTCTAATAGTTTATGTGTCAATACGGGACAACTTTTAAATTCAGAACGCTTGCAAAAGCAATTAAAATTGTGTAGTTATCGTTTTGTTGAACAAGTGGTAGAACATGGCGAATGTGCAGTACATGGGCATTTGTTTGATTTATTTCCTATGGGCAGTAAAACGCCTTATCGTATTGAGTTATGGGATGAAGAGGTGGTGAGTATCCGCAGTTTTGATCCTGATACGCAACGAACGATCTCAACAATCAAGGATATTCGATTATTACCCGCCCGTGAATTTCCTTTAACGCAAGAGTCTATTCAGCAATTTCGCACTCAATGGCGTACAAGGTTTAAGGGTGAACCCACTCAATATCCCATGTATCAAGATGTTACAACAGGTTTTGCTCCCGGGGGAATTGAATATTATTTACCCCTATTTTTTGAACACACACATACTTTATTTGATTATTTGCCTCATAATAGTCTTGTCATCACCTTAGCGAATGTATTAGAAACGGCTGAACAATTTTGGCAAGATATCACAGAACGTTATGACACATTACAGGTCAAACGTCCTATTTTGCCCCCAAGTGATGTTTTTTTACAAGCCAATCAAATATTTGCGAAAATACGTCAGTATCCACATCTTGATTTTAGTCAAGAAGACGGTCATCAAACAGGGGCTCTTAATTTTGAAACAGCCCCTCCTCCTAGTTTACCAATTGATGCCCGTATCTTGCAACCTTTATCCGCTCTACAAGCATTTTTAAAGGATAAACGGGTTTTGATTGCTGCTGAAACGATAGGACGTCGTGAAAGTTTATTAAGATTACTAGATACATATCAATTAAAGCCACAACTGGTTGCAGATTGGCAAGAATTTTTAGACAGTGATTACCCTTTTTGTTTAACAGTCTCCCCATTAGAACAGGGATTAGTCTTATCTCATCTTGCAGTGATCAGCGAAAGGCAATTATTTGGGGAACGCGTTGAACAACGTCGTTGGCGTAATAACACAAAACAGAATGATAGCGCAGCACAGGTAAATGATCTCACTGAATTGAATATTGGAGCACCTGTCGTCCATGAAACCCATGGTGTAGGACGTTATCGGGGGTTAATTGTATTAAATATCGGCAATATTGAAGCAGAATTCTTGCATCTTGAATATGCGAAACAAGATACATTGTATGTGCCTATTTCTTCTCTATATTTAATCAGTCGTTTCACAGGTATGGATGCTGAACATGCACCGCTACATCGTTTAGGTAATCCCCGTTGGCATAAAGCGAAACAGAAAGCAGCTGAGAAAGCTCAAGATGTAGCTGCTGAATTATTAGATATTTATGCGCGACGTGCTGTACGACAAGGGCATGTTTTTAAGGTTGATCAGACTGATTATCAAGCATTTGCTCAAGCTTTTCCATTTGAAGAAACCCCTGATCAACAAGAGGCGATTGAGGCGGTATTAGAAAATATGTACTCAACACGTCCAATGGATCGGCTGATTTGTGGTGATGTGGGCTTTGGTAAAACAGAAGTAGCGATGCGGGCTGCCTTTGTGGCAGTACAGGATGGACAACAAGTTGCCGTCTTAGTCCCTACCACCTTGTTAGCACAGCAACATTATCAAACATTTCAAGATCGTTTTGCAGATTGGGCAATACGTATCGATCAATTATCACGTTTTCGTTCTGGAAAACAGCTTTCTGACACTTTAAAAGCAGTAGCAGGGGGACAATCGGATATTGTAATTGGAACGCATAAATTATTACAAGATAATATTACCTTTAAAAATTTAGGGCTGGTTATTATTGATGAAGAGCACCGTTTTGGAGTAAAACAAAAAGAACGTTTTAAATCGTTACGATCAGAAGTGGATTTACTGACGCTAACCGCCACCCCGATTCCGCGTTCTTTGAATATGGCGTTATCTAATTTGCGTGATTTATCGGTGATAACCACGCCTCCTGCACGTAGATTGGCTATCAAAACGTTTGTCAGTGAATGGCACGGTTCATTAATCAGTGAAGCTATTTTGCGTGAATTGAAGCGGGGCGGACAAGTTTATTTTTTGCACAATGATATTGATTCTATGCGTTCAATCGTACGGGATATAGAAAAATTAGTCCCCCAAGCACGTGTGCAATTTGCACATGGAAAAATGCGTGAACGAGAACTTGAACAAGTCATGCAAGACTTCTATCACCGTCGTTTTAATGTGTTGGTGTGTACGACTATTATTGAAACAGGTATTGATATTCCTACCGCAAATACCATTATTATCAACCGTGCTGATAAATTAGGCTTAGCCCAACTGTATCAATTACGGGGCAGAGTGGGACGTTCGCATCATCGTGCCTATGCGTATCTCATTATTCCCGATCCTAAAGCCATGACTCAAGAGGCTCAAAAAAGAATCGATGCGATCAGTGCTTTAAAAAACTTAGGGATGGGATTTACCTTAGCTCAGAATGATTTAGAAATTCGGGGAGCGGGTGAATTGTTGGGGGGGAATCAAAGTGGACATATTCAAGAAATTGGTTATCATTTATATACTGAATTATTAGAACGTGCTGTTAAAGCCCTAAAATCAGGTCAAAAAGTGGATTTAGAACGTCCTTTGTCACAAAGTACAGAAATCAATCTACACAGCCCTGCTTTATTACCCAGCACTTATATGCCTGATGTCCACATACGTTTGATTTTTTATAAACGGATTGCCAATGCTGCTAATTTACACGGATTAGATGAAATACACGTAGAATTGATTGATCGTTTTGGATTGTTACCCGAATATGCGAAAGCCTTAATCAAAATTACAGAACTCAAATTGAAAGCTACCCCCTTAGGGATACGTAAAATTGATTTTGGAACGGGGGGGGGGTATATGTTATTTGATGAGAAAACGACAATCGAACCTCTAAAAATCTTTAATATGATTCAAAAAGAAGCGTTTTATTATAAATTAGAAGGACAAAATAAGTTACGTTTATTATTAGAATTGTCTGAATTTTCAGAACGGTGCCAAGCTTTGGAAACAGTGTTAGCGTGCTTAGTATGATATTTAAAAAAACAGGGGTAATCCCCCTGATTATTGTCAAAACGGTAATTTCAACGTCTTATCAAGTTTTAAAAACTGTTGCCTAAATTGTTCTTGAATGTTCTCCACGTCTGCTTGCGTATCTCCCTCAAACCGAAAAACTAAGCAAGGCGTGGTATTAGAAGGACGTACTAAGCCCCATCCTTCTTTAAAATCTACACGTACACCATCTGTTGTATTGACTTCAGCATTTTCAAAACGAAATGTTTGATTGATTTTATCCATCAACTGATAATGATCTCCAAATTCTGCCAATTCCAATTTGATTTCGGGTGTATTTACAGCATTAGGTAATGCATCAAAAACAGTTTCAGGCAAACGATCATCTTGAGATAAAATCTCTAATAAACGGGCTGCTGTATATATAGCATCATCAAAACCATACCAACGTTCTTTAAAGAAAATATGCCCACTCATTTCACCGCCCAGTAACGCGCCACTTGCTTTCATCTCAGCTTTGATAAAAGAATGTCCCGTTTTCCACATTTTAGGTTTGCCACCTGCTTGTTTAATCGCATCCCGTAAATGTCGTGTACATTTCACATCAAAAATAATTTCAGCCCCTGGTTGCCGTTTTAAAATATCATGGGCATACAAAATCATCTGACGATCAGGCCAAATTATCTGCCCTTTTGCATCTACCACGCCTAAACGATCACCATCCCCATCAAACGCTAAGCCTAAATCTGCTTTTTCATCTCGTACTTTTTGAATCAGATCTTCTAAATTAGCGGGCATACTGGGATCAGGATGATGATTAGGAAAATGACCATCCACATCACAAAATAACTCAATCACCTGACAGCCCAAAGTTTGTATTAAATGCGGTGCTATGACGCCTGCAACCCCATTACCACAATCAACCACTACTTTAAAAGAACGGGATAATTTGATATCTTTATGAATACGAGAGAGATAAGCATGATGAATATCATTTTGAGATCGTGTTCCCGTTCCCTTGATTAAATCACCTGTCTTTATACGGGTATCTAAAGCTTGAATCGCATCACCTGACAGTGCATCTCCCCCAATCATAATTTTTAAACCATTATAATTAGGAGGGTTATGGCTACCTGTCAACATCACACCGCTCCCCGTTTTTAAATAATGAGTTGCAAAATACAACATCGGGGTTGGTACCATACCAATATCAATGACTTCACGTCCTGCTGCTTCTAATCCAGTGATTAAAGCTTCAATTAATTTTGGACCTGATAAACGTCCATCACGGGCCACAACAATTTTTTCTTGTCCCTGAGCAGCAGCTTCGCTACCAATAGCTTGCCCCACTTTTTCAACAATGCTAGGGGTGAGTGCATTTTCACCGATTTCCTCGCTTTCCGTAGGGACAATACCACGAATATCATACGCTCTAAAAATAGACATGTTGTTATCAATTAACAGTGATCAAATATTTAAAATAATAGCATTTTTTCATGAAGTATGTCAAAAGACCCTATTTTGTTTGGTGATAACTTTGAACTTTTATTAAAAAACTGTTATGATGACAGACTATTAATATTCTATTGACAGTCAATAGTATCACTTTTTTGATTTTAATTTGTTTTTATTCAATAACTTATGACAGAAGTTCATTTCTATAAAATTGACTCAGGTGAGTGCCCAGTTGAAAACTTTCTTAATACACTCACAGGCAAGCAAGCACAAAAAATAGTTTGGATATTACAATTGCTTAAAGAAACGCCCATTCCTCCTATTCAGTATTTTCAAAAATTACCCAATACTGACGATATTTGGGAAATTGGCGTGCATTTGGGTAATGATATTCTTAGAATATTGGGATTTGAGGATGAGCAACGCTTTGTGTTGAATCATGCTTTTCAAAATCCAACTCAGAAACATCAGATACAAGAAGAAATAAAAATTGCGGAAGCACGTAAACGAGATTATTTTATTTTGAAACAAAAAACATCATGAATGATTTAAAAAATTATATCAATCGTCGAAAAGTACAAGATAGAGAATTTTCAGAAGGGCTGGATTCTGGCTATCAAACGTTTAAAATTGGGACGATTTTGCGACAAACGAGAGAAAATTTAGGGTTAACTCAAGAAGATGTGGCAGCACGTTTATATACTAAGAAATCTGCTATTTCCCGAATGGAAAATCATGCCGAAGATATGAGTCTGACCACGTTGGGAAGATTGGCTGCAACCTTGGGTAAAAAAATAGAGATTTCTATCATATAACCATCACTATTATCAGAAAGTAAGTGTTTTCATTGGTTTCTGATTTACATTTTTTTACGCTTATCATTTAAATAACAGAATGTTTAAACCTTTTCCTTTTTATATTGGATTACGTTATACACGTGCAAAACGTCGTAACCATTTTATATCCTTTATTTCTTTGACATCCATGCTGGGTATCGCTTTAGGTGTTACCGCTTTGATCACCGTATTATCTGTGATGAATGGTTTTGAAAAAGAATTACGTCAACGTATGTTGGGCATGTCAGCACATATTGTGATCAGTCGTTCCGATAAAGAAATGTGGGAGTGGCACACATTAATACAAGACTTACAAACACGTTCCCATGTGACGGGGATTGCGCCTTTTATTCAAGGACAATCGATGATCACGTATCGTAAAAATGTTGAAGGGGTTTTGTTACAAGGAATTGTTCCAGAACAAGAGCCTCACGTTTCTGAAGTCAAAGAACATATGGTGAATGGCAGTATCGATGATCTTAAAGCAGGCGAATTTGGGATTATTTTAGGCAGTGAATTAGCACACAAACTTCGGGTTTCAATGGGTCAAAAAGTGACTTTGGTTGTGCCACAAGCCTCAATAACCCCTGTGGGCATATTGCCTCGTATGAAACGTTTTATAGTAAAAGGTATTTTTAGTATTGGGATGCATGAATATGATAGCGGCTTAGTCTTATTACATATTGAGGATGCTGCAAGATTATTGCGAATGCCTAAAGGTACTGTACATGGTTTGAATATGAAATTGGATGATATGTTTATTGCACCCGCTTTCAGTCGAGACTTACGTTCTGAATTACCCAAAGGTTCTTATAGTTATGATTGGACTTATCGTCATAAGAATTTTTTTGAAGCGATAAAAATGGAAAAGACGGTGATGTTTGTGATTTTAACGCTTATTATTGCAGTTGCAGCGTTTAATATTGTGTCTACCTTAGTTATGGTCGTGACTGATAAACAAGCAGATATTGCTATTTTGCGTACATTAGGGGCAACACCCATGACTGTTATGGGCATTTTTATGGTACAAGGCACATTAATTGGTATTTTTGGCACCTTGTTAGGATTAATGGGCGGGCTAGGGTTGGCTTTAAACATTGAAACGATTATTCCCGCTATCGAACAATTATGTGAATGTCGTATTTTATCGCCAGATATTTACTATATCAGCGATTTACCTTCTGATTTACGGTGGCCTGATGTGTATAAAATTACAGGATTATCTTTAATAATCAGTTTCTTAGCCACGATGTATCCTGCATGGCGTGCATCACGTACCCAACCTGCTGAGGCTTTGCGTTATGAGTGAACCCGTCTTACGCTGTGAAAATCTCTCTAAGAAGTTTCAAGAGGGTGAATTATCTGTTGATGTATTGCAAGGGATTAATTTAAGCATTGCTGCAGGAGAACAAGTTGCGATTATAGGCAGTTCAGGTGCGGGTAAAAGTACCTTATTACACTTATTAGGGGGATTAGATAATCCAAGTGAAGGGAATATTTGGGTCGCTGGAAAATTGATGAATCAATTAAATGCGGCAGAACGGGGAGTATGGCGTAATATCAATCTCGGTTTTGTCTATCAATTTCATCATTTATTACCCGAATTTACAGCCTTAGAAAATGTATGTATGCCCTTATTAATAAGGGGATTATCTCCAAAAGAAGCACAAGAAAAATCACTAAAAATGTTGACGGAAGTGGGCTTAGAAAATCGTCTTCAACATAAGCCCGGAGAATTGTCTGGCGGAGAACGACAACGCACTGCAGTTGCACGTGCATTAGTGACTGAACCTAAATGTGTCTTAGCGGATGAACCTACAGGTAATTTAGATCATAAAACAGCTGATAAAGTGTATGATCGCATGCTTGAATTAAATCAATCTATTAAGACAAGTCTTGTACTGGTCACACATGCCCCTACCCTTGCAGCACGCATGGATCGCACATTACGTTTGATTGATGGGCGTTTAGAAACAGAATAGAATGAATAATATCATAATGACAAAAAATATTTTACGCATTGCTACTCGTAAAAGCCCACTGGCTTTATGGCAAACCCATCATGTCCGCGATATATTATTGCATGCTTATCCTGAACTTCAGGTTGAACTGGTAGAAATAAGTACACAAGGTGATAAAATTCTTGATGTCCCTTTGGCTAAAATTGGTGGAAAAGGCTTGTTTGTTAAAGAATTAGAAAATGGTTTATTAGACGGTAGCGTGGATATTGCAGTGCATTCTATGAAGGATGTGGCTGTTGATTTTCCAGAAGGTTTAATTTTGCCTGTCATCTTGCAACGTGAAGATCCTTTTGATGCTTTTGTATCAAACCATTACGCTAATTTTGCCGCCTTACCCCAAGGAGCTATTGTTGGGACATCCAGTTTACGACGACAATGTCAAATTTTAGCCTGTCGCCCAGATTTAAAAATTCACTTTTTACGAGGTAATGTGGGCACACGCTTAAAAAAATTAGATAGCGGTGACTATGATGCCATCATATTAGCCTCTGCAGGATTAAAACGTTTAGGTTTGGCAGCACGTATTCGTGAGATTTTTACTGCTAAAGTGATGTTACCTGCCATTGCACAAGGGGCTATTGGCATAGAATGTCGACAAGATGATGTACAAACCCAAGAGCTGATTGCCCGTTTAAATCATATCCCAACACAACAACGTATTACAGCAGAGCGTGGGATTAATAAATGTTTGGAAGGGGGATGTCAAGTACCTATTGCTGGTTTTGCAGAACATAATGACACCGGTTTAACAATACGCGGCTTAGTCGGTGATGTTCAAGGCACAGAAATATTGCATTCTAGCATTCAAGGATCGGTTGATTTAGCTGAAGAATTAGGATTGCAATTAGGAAAACAGTTATTAGCATTAGGGGCAGGTCGCTTGCTTAAAGCCATATGTCAGTCTTAACGGGACTGAATATCTTGATTACACGTCCTGCGCATCAGGCAGAACATTTATGTCAATTGATCTCAGCAGAAGGGGGACATCCAGTGCGTTGTCCCGTCATAGAGATTATTGATATTGCTGATAAAAATGCCTTGCACAACTGTTGTGATACGAAAGATTTTGCCATTTTTATCAGTACGAATGCGGTAGAAAAAACCTTGTTTTCTTTAGGGGATTTCCCCCAAACGCTCCCAATCATTTCCGTGGGTAAACGCACTGCTGAGACACTTAAAATTTGGGGATTAAATGCACGTTGTGCTGCGCCCCCTTTTAACAGTGAATCTGTATTGGCTTTACCCGAATTACAAGAGATTTCAGGCAAACAAATTGTGATATTCAGGGGAGAAGGGGGACGAGAATTATTAGCAGATACCTTACGAAAACGGGGGGCTATCGTCACTTATATCAACGTTTACCGACGTATCCAACCCACGATACCCGATGCGATAGCCAATACACATATTGACATCATCACCGTCACCAGCGTAGAAAGTCTGCACAATTTCTTCAACTTATTTGAAGAAAAAAGTTGGATAACAACAGCATCACTCGTCGTCATGAGTACACGCGTATATCATAAAGCTGAACAAATGGGGCTTAAAATACCGCTATTTGTTGCACCTAATGCCAGTGATGAAGGCCTATTAAGTGCTGTATTACAAGCAGCAACTTCTCTTTCTCAAAAAAAACAACAGTACATTCATTAATTAAAACGATATTATGAAATTGAAATACATTCTCATATTTTCCTTCTTATTTATTAGCATTGTCATGGCAGTCCTATTTTTTGCACTACAAGATACGCCATTTATACCGTCTGCTAAAACGCCCATTGTGAAAAGTCCTCCTAAAGATATGACATTAGAACGATCAATTGTAGCGTCATATAGCAGCAGTTATGCGTTGCTTATTGGAGAATCTGATTATACAGATTGGCAAGATTTAAAAAATATACCTGCTGAATTGAATAAGGTTCAAAAAGCGTTAATAGAACAAGGCTTTCAAGTTGAACTGTTTCTTAATTTAGACAGCATTCAATTAAAAAAACGTTTTCAAAAATTTACGAATAAACATGGGTTCAAAAAAAATAGTCGTTTAGTGTTTTTCTATGCTGGACATGGACATACACGTCAAGGTAGAGGTTATTTGGTACCGACTAATGCCCCTAATCCTGCCGTAGATGACAGAGGGTTTTTACAACACGCTTTAAAAATAAAAGAGATTATTGCTTTAGCACAACGCATTGATTCTAAACATGTTTTATTTGTATTTGATAGCAATTTTTTTGAAACAGCCCTTCAATTGACAGAGCCGGGCACAGTGCCTAAATCTGTCAGTAAGTTATCTAAATTACCTATCCGACAATTTATTATCGCAGGCAGTGCTAATGAAACATTACCTGAAGAAAGTGCGTTTACAGAAGCATTTGTTCATGCATTACGCTATGGTGTGAACAAATCATTATATGATGATTATTTTACGGGACAAGAATTGGGATTTTATTTACAACAAACAGTGTCACAATATACTGAACAAACATCACAATATGGGACAGTTCAAGATATTAATTTATCGGAAGGAGATGTTATTTTTGTTTTTGATAACACGAAACAAACACAGTCTTTTACAGAAGAGGTGGTGTTATCAAAAAAAGATCTTGACAAGCAGGGCACTCAGCAATCTAAACTCATGTATTTAACAGTCAAAGAAGACAGAGAATCTCAAAAAAATGAGAAGAAAACGCAACAACAAGAGGCTTTAGACGCACAACAAAAAATAAATGATGCACAACACTTATCTCAAAAAGGGTATCGCTATACTGATAATAATGATGGCACCGTTACGGATAATCAGAGTGGTTTGATTTGGATGAAAAATGCGGATTGTTTTGGGAAAAAAACATGGAAAAAAGCTGCCCAGAGTGTCAAGACGCTCGCTTCTGGGGAATGTGGACTGCGTGATGGTTCGCGTCAAGGAGAATGGCGCTTGCCGTATAAAGAAGAATGGATGGCGATGGTAGAAAAAAAACATGGAGGAAGTTGGAAAAGTGGGAAAATTGCCTTGACTAATGCAATAGGGACAGGAAAATGGAGAGAAGGAGATGTCTTTACTGCTGTTTCTTCAGCAGCCTATTGGTCTTATAGTAGAGTTGCTGATAATCCTGATTATGTATGGGATATCTATTTGAGCAATGGTTATATCAATAGCCACTATAAAACGTTTACACACCACGTATGGGCTGTGAAAAGCAAAGAACAATGACAGAGACTATTGTTGCTTTAGCCACTCCTATTGGACGCGGTGGCATTGGCATCATCCGAATATCAGGTGCTCGTACAAAAGATATTGCTATCAGCTTGTTAGGAGAATGTCCACAGCCACGATATGCTGTTTTTAGTAAGTTTAATGATACTGACGGTGAATTATTAGATCAAGGGATTGCCCTTTATTTTCCCAATCCCCACTCTTTTACAGGTGAAGATGTTTTAGAACTACAAGGACACGGAGGTCCTATTGTAATGGATTTATTATTGAAATCTGTTCTAAAACTGGGAGCACGTATTGCACGACCGGGTGAATTTTCAGAGCGGGCATTTTTAAATGGCAAAATGGATTTGGTACAAGCAGAAGCCATTGCTGATTTAATCGACTGTTCTTCTACACAAGCAGCACGGTGTGCTTTACGCTCTTTGCAAGGTGAGTTTTCTAAAAAAATTAATCTGTTAGTAGAACAATTAATTGCTTTACGTACTTATATAGAAGCAAGCATTGATTTTGTGGAAGAAGAACTTGATCTATTAGCAGAGGGTCATGTGCTTGAAAAAATGAATCTCTTTATTCAAAATTTAGAGTGCATCTTAGAACAGGCACAACACGGTTATTTACTCAAAGAAGGTATGCATATTGTATTGATTGGTAAACCCAATGTAGGCAAATCTAGTTTACTCAATCGGTTGTCAGGCAGAGAAACGGCTATTGTCACTCCAATACCCGGCACTACCCGAGATGTGGTACATGATCAGATTCAAATTGAGGGTATGCCATTGCATATCACCGACACTGCTGGAATACGTGAAACAGAAGACATTATTGAAAAAGAGGGGATTCGGCGCACTAAAATCGCTATAAAAGAGGCAGATTTGGTGATATTGTTATTGGATAATCATGAAGATTTTGAACATGAATATTTTGAACTCGCACACCCCCCCCTGATTATTTGTAATAAAATTGATCTGACTGGACATCCTGCGGGTATGAATGCAGCAGGTATCTTATATGTATCTGCTAAAACGGGAGAAGGTATTGAAGCATTAAAACACCTTTTAACAGAAAAAATGGGCTTACACAGCAGTAATGAGGGCAGTTTTCTGGCACGTCGCAGACATCTTGATGCCTTACAACGTGCTAAAACCGCTATCCTCAGTGGCTTAAATCATCTGGATGCAACTGAATTACTTGCTGAAGAATTACGCCAAGCACACACGGCACTCAGTGAAATCATGGGCACATTTACCACTGATGATTTATTGGGACAAATTTTTTCAACGTTTTGTATTGGAAAATAAAGATTTTGTACTGCTGTGTTAAAAAATTTGGTCCTGCAGCAGCTGCTGTTGTTTTTGTCTTGCTTTGATATTCAAAAAACGTTGAATATACCCATCATATTCCTTATCAGTACTCACACGTTTTGCCTGCATTTGTTTTAAAGTCTCCTCAGTATTGATGAGACGTTGTTTAACAGATGCGATAGCTTCTTTAAATTTTATCAGAGCCTTTGGCTTGTTCACAACTTCTTTTGCAACTTTTGTTTTTTCATAGCTTGCCTTTAAATCCTTGAGATTGCCTTTTAAACCATCAAAAATGGTTGTAATAGACTGAATTTGTCCATCTATTGACCGATGTATCGCTTTACGTGCACGCTCTATATCACGTTTTGATTGAAAAATATCCAGAAATTGTATATCCTTTTTCTCCTGTGCTTCCTGTTTACGTTTTTCACGTTTTTGGTTTTCTTTTTCAGCAATTTCTTCAGGCGTTGGAGCAGGTGCGATATCGTGTATCTTATATCCCGTTTTGGGATCATATTCAGCATAGCCTTCTTGTGCGTATTTTTGTGGAATATAATTGCCACAAGAACGAATATTATCTTCATTGACCCAACATTTTATATTTCCAAAAGCATACAATGAAAATGGCATTAACAGTAATATTGATAATAAAATAACTTTTTTCATCATTTTTTCTCCATTAATAGGGCAGCTTTTTTCGCAAAATAGGTTAAAATACCATCTGCCCCTGCCCGTTTTATAGCCAATAAGGACTCCATCATCACCGCTTCTTCATCTAACCAACCACGTTGAGCAGCTGCGACTAACATAGCATATTCTCCACTCACTTGATAAACATAGGTGGGGACACCAAATGTTGTTTTAATCCGTTGTACAATATCTAAATAAGGCATACCGGGTTTAATCATCACCATATCTGCCCCTTCTTCTAAGTCTAAAGCGACTTCACGTAAAGCTTCATCACTATTAGCAGGATCCATTTGATAGGTGTTTTTATTTCCCCCTTTTAAAGCACCCGCTGATCCCACAGCATCCCGAAAAGGACCATAAAAACTAGAAGCATATTTGGCAGAATAGGCTAAAATTCGAGTATGTCTATACTCTGTCAGTTCAAGACGTTCACGTATTTTTCCAATACGTCCATCCATCATATCAGAAGGGGCTACAATATCTGCCCCTGATTCAGCATGTGAAATAGCTTGCTTCATCAGTACTTCAACAGTCTCATCATTGATGACATAACCATTATCATCTATTAAACCATCTTGTCCATGTGTGGTAAAGGGATCTAATGCTACATCTGTGATGATGCCTAAATCAGGTAATTCCGCTTTTAACGCACGCACCGCACGTTGTGCTAAACCTTCAGGATTATAAGCTTCACTGGCTTCTAATGATTTCTTTTCTAAAGGCACCACAGGAAAAAGTGCAATTGCTGGGATACCTAATGTGAATAACACCGTACATTCTTTGAGTAATTCATCAATACTCAATCTAAATTGACCGGGCATTGAATCTATTGCAACCCGTTGTTTTGTCCCTTCCATCACAAATAATGGATAAATCAAATCATTCACAGTCAAAATGTTTTCACGCATCAAACGCCGAGAAAAATCATCTCGACGCATTCGACGCATACGCAGTTTTGGAAATTCTGCCATTATGAGTCTTCTCCTATTTAGTTAAAACGTAACCATGCCATAAACCGTTGCATAAATTCTGGTAAGCGTACAAATAAAAACACAGCCACTACAACATTTAACACACCTAAACTCAAAAATATTTGCGGAATGCTGAAACCAATATGCAACATCATTACAGTACTTAATGCTGAAATAACCATAAATAAAGCATTTAGCATATTATTGGCAGCAATAATCTGGGCACGACGATGATAAGCGCTGCGTTGTTGCACCATGGCACTTAAGGGTACTGTGTAAAATCCACCAAACAAGCCCACTAACGCCAAATCAACCAAAATACGTCCACTTCCCGAAACATCTAAAAATTGTATTGCCGTCATTTCACCGGGGGGGAGAGATAAAGCAACAAAAGACTGACTTGCAAAATAAAGATCAATAGAAAATACTGTCATCCCTATTGCTCCCAAAGGCACTAATCCCAATTCAATTTTTCCCCTTGATAGGGTGTCACACAACATCGCCCCCAATCCAATGCCAATTGAAAACATCGTTAATAATAAGGTGACAACCTCATTATTCCCCCCAAGAACTGTTTTACTATAGGCAGGAACTTGTGATAAATAGGTTGCACCCATAAACCAAAACCAAGATATTGCAATGATACCTATCAGTACACTGCGTTTTTCCATCGCATATGTCATTAACTTGAATATTTGCGTCGCCATATTCCAATTAATTTTAAGGTCAGGAGAGGCCGCTTCTGCTATCGGAATAAAGCGACTAGACATAAAGCCTAATAATGCTAATATCACCACTATACTTGCAATGATAAGAGGTCCATAGCCTTGTATTGAGATTAAGATACCGCCAACCATCGTACCCAGCAAGATAGCGACAAATGTCCCCATAGCAATCAAACCATTGCCCCCTGTTAATTCCTGTTCAGATAAATGTTGTGGCAAGATACTATATTTAAGTGGCCCAAATAAACTGGATTGCGTCCCCATTAAAAATAACAAAATAATCAACATCAAGGTATTTTCAAATAAAAATCCAATAATAGCAAAAGACATGATCATTATTTCAAGGATTTTAACACGTCGTATCAGCATGGATTTTTCATATTTATCGGCAAATTGCCCAGCTGTTGCGGAAAATAAAAAAAAGGGCATAATAAAAATCCCCGCACTTAGCGTAACAATGATATTAGTATCAAACCCATACCACGTACTCCCTTGAAAGATAATGAGGATGATCAGTGCATTTTTATAGACATTATCATTAAAAGCACCTAGAAATTGTGTCCAAAATAGAGGGGAAAAGTGACGACTCTGAAATAATTGAAATTGGCTCATAGTGACTTGAAAAAAGTATCATATAAGGCTTATAATATAATATTATAAACATTTTTAGGAAAATAACGATGTTACATCAACAACACTTTTTAGAAAAGATAACTAAAAAACGAAGGCAAAAAAAATCATTATCACAACTCAGAGGGTTAAAAAAAGAACATTATTGCCCGCTTCCGTGTTCTAAAGTATTAGAACAAGGTTTAGAAAATGGCAAATACCTTCATACTGAAATTGGATTAGAAATGCGTTGTACTAAATGTAAACAATATTGGCCCGCAGATACTGAATTTTTTTATGTTGATAATGCTAGTGCGACTGGATTAATGCGTATTTGCATTGGATGTGCAGAAGATTATCGTCAACATCGTAAATTTGATTTAGCTCAATTTGATTTTATGTTATCAACTTACGATGAAAAATATGCTTAAAATTTAACATTTTAAAATATTTTAGATTGTGATTACCCCCTCTTCTTAGGGGGGGTATATACCATTACCTCAAAAAACTAATATACATTTTCACCGTATTATCCATTGCCTTTAATAATGCCATATTTTTATGATCCAGTATCAGTAATGCCTCTTGAGAAAGCGTATTCTGATTCAAAAGCAGCTTATATTTACTCCAAATCTTGATCACAGCTTTTAACTTACTACGAATAGCCCCATTTTTTGTTCTAACAAGACGCAATTGTTTGTTTCCATTTAAAAGTCCATGTAAGGTATGTTCAAACTGCTGCATGGTTTGTGTCATCTTTTTCTTATTTTCGTCAACTGCAATACCATTTTCAACTAATAAAAACTCCTTTATCATCTTTTGTGTCAACATTCTTTGTTTACCCATCAAATTTATGGTCAATGCTTGTGTCTTTGAGAATGTGATTTCATCTGATTTTTCGTATAAATTTAAAGCTTTATTAAGGTTTTCAAAAAGGGGCATATTTTGATCAGCAATCTTTTTCAGTACTGTCAGAGAGGTATCACCGGCTAATACAGCTTTTATATGGGTACGAAATTCTTGCCACAAATCATTGACAACATTAAGTTGTTGTATTATATCAGGTTTATCACTTTTGAGTAAATGTAGTTGCTTATCACCATTCATCAAACCTTGCAATGTTCTGTCAAAAATGTACAGTGTTTTTTGGAGATGATATTGATGCTTTTTAATATCAACACCTTTCGCAATTAATAGCACTTCCTTACACATTTGTTGCGTATACATTCTTTGTTTACCAAACAAATGGAGACTCATACTCCATTCTAAAGATGTTCCAGCATAACTATTAGCACAAAGAGCGATAATAGCCAAAAAGATAAATTTTCGGATTATTGTTTGATTCATCACTTTATTTCCTTTTAAATCTTTTAAATAGACAATAAATATTTTAACAGAAAAAAAAATCCAGGGGTAACAACCCTTGGATTTATTAAGTATTAAATTATTGCATCTGATGTGTCACAGACTGATACAGCCATACTGCTTGATACAGGTTATAAGTCAACAACAAAAATGAACAAAAGAATACAATGCTTGCTGCTTGACTTAAAATAAAAGGCCATTGTACAGCCCCTATTAATAATCCCAATGCACTACAATAAACCCAAAATTGACGACGTGCGAGTTTATCAGGGATAATTTGTTTCATGTTGGGGGTTTTCACAATCTTGACAGGATTAATAATTTCTAATTGTTGATTTTGTAAATGAAGCCATATCAAAAAAGGGACAATTTTATATAACATACCTTGGATCACAGAAAATGCAAAACCTGCTAGAAATAACACCACTACCAGTATTGGGGAGAATATTTTCACGGGTGAAAAGAGACTGATGACCCATAAAATAACACTTAATAATAAACACACCATACCCAGTCGCCAATAATTAAGCGTAATATCAGGTACCGAGCGTAAACGTTGCGCTTGCAGCTTTAATGTCATAATGGCAAAAACACTGAATCCTAATCCTATTAAGCCTAACAGTATTTGTGGTATAATAACAGAGATTTTATGCAATTCCGATAACATGTACAACGGTGTCCAAATAATTAAACTCATAAAAATCAATGGAATAAACCACGGCGTGACCGCTGGGGGATAATGAGGTGTAATTTGAAACATGGGGACTACTTGATAAGCAATGCCTATTAATAATAAGCCTATCCAACCGATTAATCCCCAAGTTAAATGGAGATCCGTTAAAATAGTCGGAAAGGGTAATACGATGTGATAGCCAAATATCAGACCTAAAGCAAGCCCAATCACTGCTGTCACGAACAAAGAAATCACGGATAAGCGTATCGCTGTAATAATAGGATTTTGTGCTTTTAAACGTATTAAGCAATAGCCTAAAATACTGATAAAGCCTAAAAAAGCACCGCCTAATAAAACAAGCGCAGTACGCATCATCCCTGTTGATCCTGTTAAAAATCCACCGACTAAACTCAAAGTGCCTAAAGTGAGTAAAATATGAATCGTTGTGCTGACAAGCATGGGACGTGGTAGGGGTGCAATGACTAATATAGGTAATAATTGTTGTAATGCCCCAAACATCACCATTGTAATAAATCCCAAAGTGACCAAGTGCGTGAGTGCTAAGGTATTGGGCGTCCAACGATTCATAAATATATAAGATCCCTCTGTATATAACAATACACAGGCTAATAAACCAAATAGGGGCGCTGTCAGGAAAAAACGTAGCGGAACAGATAAGGGCGGTGTTTGATCTAAGGCAAGAAAAGCAGTATTCATTTTGGATGTTTTGAGGTATTTTCTTGCACTAATTTTGCAGCCGTCGTATCACGATCACGCCAAATAAAGAGTTCAATAGGGACTTGCTTGCCCGCTTGCATATGCCACGTATAACCTTTTTTTGTTAATATTGGAAACAGGGGTTCAGGAGTCATACGGTGTAATACATGCAAATATTCGCCAGATTTGATTTTTGGAATAGATGCTAAAATACGTTCTAAAGGTTCACAGGGCTCTAATTGGCTCACATCTAGGATATTAGGGGTCATTGATCTCCCGCCATCTTCTCAATAATAGGGGCGGTGTCTTCTTGTAACATTTTATCTGTCATGGGATACAGCATTTGCTCCTCTTTGGCATTATGTTGTCGCATTAACATGAGTAATGTTTCAGATAATCCCAAATATTGTTCACGATCTTGCTGAGTGAGATACTCTTGCATTTCAGCAAAAACCTGACGCATTTGTTGATGCTCCATCTGCATCATACGGGTAGGTCCCCCGTTGTGACCTGTGCGTTTCCGAAAAGCAGGAAATAGGATATCTTCTTCTATTGAAAAATGCCGTTCCATTCCAGTAATGAAAGTATTCACATCTGTTGTGGCGCGTTCCCATTGACTTTTAGCAACACTTTCTTCTGCTTGAGCAAATAATTGATCACAACGTGCGTGATCACGACTGAATGTTTGCGTAATTGTTGTCATCGTCTATTACCGTTAATATCATTAAGTTCTAAAATAAGAATATAATTATATTATAACGTGATCTTATTATCACGTCAAACGCATTTAAATATTATCATGCATTATGAACCCTATCCTTCTGAAATGGATGATGAACTCCGAAAATTGTATCTATTTTCTTGTATTAACGATGAACAATTCAATCAAATTAAACAATCACTACGTTATGTCACGCTCACAGAAGGGGAATATCTCTTTAAACATGGTCAACATGCTGAGCGTTTTTTCATGGTAAAAGAGGGATTTGTGAAACTTCTCCGTCTGTCTAAAGAAGGCTCGGAGAAAGTATTTGAAGTGATTTCGCCGAATCAATTTTTTGCCGAAGCCATCATGTTTATGCCGAAATCAAAGTATCCTGTCACTGCACAAGCGATTGGAAATTGCACATTGTTGTGTTTTGATAATAAGACTTTTATTAAAATTCTTAAAGAGTCTTCAGAAACGTGTTTTCGACTCATGTCTCTCATGAGTAAATATTTGCATTTATGGTTGAATGAAATTGATAATCTCACCTTACAAAATGCGACTTATCGTTTAATCAATTACTTGCTGTATCAAATTCCTATTCATGAACAAGAACAGTATGAATTTCAATTTCCAATTCCTAAAAATGTGATTGCCTCACGCATTTCGATTAAGCCTGAAACCTTTTCACGTATTTTACATGATCTGAGTAATGAAGGTTTAATTATGGTGAAAGGTAAAACAATCAATATTTATAATGTTGAAAAGCTCCGTGTGTATTCTATTAATATGCCGCAGCATAAGTGAGTACTGCTTCTATCGTTTATCTGACTAATTGATTTAATTCAAAAATAGGCATGAGAATCGCTAACACAATTGTTAATACAATGCCCCCCATTAACAAAATAAGCAAAGGTTCAAATAATCCCAACATCACTGCAATTAAGGTTTCAAGTTCTCTTTCCTGCATGATAGCAGCACGTTCTAACATATTTTCCAGTTTGCCGCCTGCTTCACCGCTGGCAATTAAATGTAAAGTCATCGGTGGAAATAAACCACTTTGTGTTAATGCAACATATAGACTACTCCCCTCTCGAACCTTTTGGGTTGCTTCTTCAACCGCGTGACGTATGGGAATATTAGAAATAACTTGAGCTGTAATGTGTAAGGCTTCTACCATAGGGACGCCACTCTCAGTTAAAATACTGAGAGTGCGTGTAAAACGTGCAATATTAGCCCCACGTTCTAAACGAGAAATTAAAGGCAGTTGCAATAATATGCGGTGAAAAGTTTCTAACGGTTTGTCAAATTGTAATATATAGCGCAATCCTCCGATTATGCCCATCAATAAAAACAATAACCATATGCCCCAATTCTGCAAAAAATCGCTTAACGCAATCAGCGTGCGTGTCAACCAAGGCAATTCTTGATTAATATGCGTAAAGACTTGTACTACTTGGGGGACGACATACGCTAATAATCCAACCACGACTAAAATGGCAACAGTCGTTAATAAGGCGGGATAAAATAACGCTAATAGGGTTTTATGTTGGAGATATTGACGATTTTCTGTGTAATCAGCAAGGCGTTCTAATACTAAATCTAAATGTCCAGATTTCTCTCCTGCTGCCACAGTTGCACAATATACTGGGGGAAAAACGTTGGGAAAGTCACTTAAACCATGCTCAAAACTATGACCTTCTAATATTCGAGATCGAACCGCTAACAATAAACTTTTTAAACGTGGTTTTTCAGCTTGTTCTGAAATCGCACGCAATGCCTCTTCTAAAGCCAAACCAGATCGTATTAAAGTGGCCAATTGACGTGTAATAATGGCTAAATCTGTTGCACTAATAGAAGTACGACGCGGTTGATTTGCAGGCTGAATCACTGGATTAATTGACAATGGCGTTAAACTTTGTTCACGCAATTGTTGACGAATTTGTCGCGGTGTATCCCCTTCTAGTACCCCTTTTTGAGTACGTCCTTTTTTATCTAAGGCAATATATTCAAAAGCACTCATAATTCATTATAATCGTCCATCTACAATATCAGCGGGTAACACGGATTTTACATCATAAAGTACTGATTTCGGTTTGCCCAAAGCAATAATATTATCCACATCTAGAAATTTCTGATGCGCTACAGCCAACACGATAGCATCATATTGTTGTTGCGGTAAGGTGTTAAACACCTCTAAATGATACATTTGTTTGGCTTCTGCGATATTAACCCAAGGATCATAGACATCAATTGTAGCCCCATATTCTTGAAATTCATGAATAATATCAATAACACGCGTATTACGAAGATCAGGGCAATTTTCTTTAAAGGTTAGCCCCATAATCAAAATACGGGATTCATCGACATAAATATGTTTTTGTATCATACATTTAATCACCGCAGAAGCAATATACGCCCCCATATCATCATTAATCCGACGACCTGCTAAAATCATTTCAGGATGATAACCCACATCTTTTGCTTTTTGTGTTAAATAATAGGGATCAACTCCAATACAATGTCCGCCTACAAGTCCCGGTTTAAAGGCTAAAAAATTCCATTTTGATCCTGCTGCTTCTAACACTTCTTTGGTATCAATACCCAGCCGATTAAAAATCAAGGCTAATTCATTAATTAACGCAATATTCACATCTCGTTGTGTATTTTCAATGACTTTCGCCGCTTCTGCTACCCGAATACTACTGGCTTTATGAGTACCAACAGGAATAATACTGTGATATACTTGATCAATAAATGTCGCCACTTCTGGGGTAGAACCCGATGTGACTTTGATAATATTGGTTAAACGATGCTGTTTATCTCCCGGATTAATACGTTCTGGACTATACCCTACAAAGAATTCTTGATTTAATGTCAAATGAGCGTGCTGTTCTAAAAGAGGGACACACACTTCTTCTGTCGCTCCGGGATAGACGGTGGATTCATACACCACGATATTATCTTTGCTTAATAACGCACCGATCATTTCACTGGCTTTTTCAAGCAAGCTCAAATCAGGGGTTTTATGACAATCTAAAGGCGTAGGCACGGTGACAATATAAAAATTACACTCTGCTAAATCATGAATGTCATTTGTATACTGCAGAAAGCGTGCTTGTTTAAATTCTTCCGCTGAGATTTCACAGGTACTGTCTTGCCCAGCCTTAAGTTCTGTAATTCTAGAATTTTTTATGTCAAAGCCTGTCGTCACATAGCGTTTACCAAATTCTACCGCCAGTGGCAATCCAACATAACCTAATCCCACAATACCAATTTTAAGTTCATTCAGTTTTATCATAAGTTAGCCCAAATACATGACAACAACAAACAGTTTAGAGACAACCATACCCCCTGATATGGCAGGATATCGTTTTGATAAAGCCCTTGCTACTTTATTTCCTACCTATTCACGTGCCCGTTTACAACAATGGCTGCGAGAGGGTCATGTATTAGCAGATAGCAAAATATTACGTGCTAAAGATAAAGTGAAAGGTGGTGAAATTGTACAAGTGAAGGTGCAATTGATCGAAGAAGTTTCTTGGAAAGCACAAGTAATGCCCTTGACGTTGCTTTACGAAGATGAAGATATTTTCGTCGTTAATAAACCTGCAGGATTAGTCGTACATCCCGGTACAGGTAATAAAGATAACACATTAGTCAATGCTTTACTACACCATGCCCCTGAATTATCACAATTACCTCGGGCAGGTATTGTACACCGTTTAGATAAAGATACGAGCGGTGTTTTAGTCGTTGCCCATTCTCTTACCGCTCATACAAAATTAGTTGCCCAATTACAAAGACATGAATTTATAAGAGAATATCAAGCAGTTGTCACAGGCTTATTGATTGCAGGAGGCACGGTAGATGCCCCCCTCGGACGACATCCCAAACTACGCACCCGTATGGCAGTGGTGGAAGATGGGAAAGAAGCCATTACACATTATCGGGTTCAGAAACGTTATCGTTCCCATACGCATATTAATGTCCGTCTTTTGACAGGGCGCACGCATCAAATTCGAGTTCATATGGCGCATAAACGTTTTCCCTTATTAGGAGATCCTGTGTATGCAAAACGCCTACAAATTCCGTCTGAAAGCAGTGAATTGTTTAAACAAACCTTACGCACATTTTCACGTCAGGCGTTACATGCGGGACGTTTGGGCTTAGTACATCCCAAAAGCGGTGAATCAATGGAATGGATTGCCCCTTTACCTGATGATATGCAAAATTTATTAGCAATTCTCGAACAAGACAGACAAGAACATCTTTAATCTGAAAAAAAGGAAATGTTTATATCATTCATGTTGCGCACATCAATCCTAGGGCGTTGCCCCAGGCTGATATATGTCGCCCTTTCAGGGCTTGTATCCTTCCCCTGAAAGGGGGTAACATATTAGCCTGGGGCAACGCCCTAGGATTGAAGGACATAACAATTTTAATGCGTAACATGAGTTATTAAAGATGGAATATTATATAACAGAATTAAACAGTATCGTTTGGGGTCCGCCCATGCTGGCACTCATTTTAGGTACGGGGCTATTTTTGATGATAGGGCTAGGATTCTTGCCCTTTCGTCAATTAGGATATGGGCTTCGTATGTTATGGCAGGGGCGTGTGGGCAGTGGCACAGGTGATATTACACCTTTTGATGCCTTAATGACTTCTCTTGCAGCAACCGTGGGCACGGGAAATATTGCAGGTGTGGCCACTGCTATATTTATGGGCGGACCGGGTGCATTATTTTGGATGTGGTGTACTGCCTTAGTAGGCATGGCGACAAAATATGGTGAAGCAGTGTGTGCGGTACATTATCGTGAGACTGATGCGGCTGGTAATCATGTCGGTGGACCGATGTATTACATTAAAAATGGTTTAAAAAGTCATTGGGCGTGGTTAGGGACGGCATTCGCACTTTTTGGAGCTATTGCTGGGTTTGGCATTGGTAATACCGTGCAAGCTCATTCTGTTGCGGATATATTGCATGCTTCATTTAATATACCCACTTGGGCGACAGGATTAATATTGGCCGTATTAGTCGGTGTTGTCTTGATTGGAGGAATTACGCGGATTGCTCAAGTCGCAGGTAAATTGGTGCCTATTATGGCTATTCTCTACATACTGTGTGGCCTTTTGATTTTAGCGTTAAATGCAGAAAAGATACCCGGTGCTTTTGATTTGATTTTTACCTATGCGTTTACACCCATAGCAGCGACGGGCGGATTTGCTGGGGCAGCGGTATGGGCAGCCATTCATTTTGGGGTAGCACGCGGTGTATTTTCTAATGAAGCAGGTTTAGGGAGTGCCCCTATTGCACATGCGGCGGCACGTACTAATAATCCTGTGAAACAAGGTGTGATTGCGATGTTAGATCCGCTGATTGATACCCTTTTAATTTGTACGATTACGGGTTTAGTCATTATTATTTCTGGAGAATGGACGAGCGGTGTTTCAGGTGCTCCTTTATCCATGCTTGCTTTTGAACATGCCTTACCTAATTTTGGAGGTTATATCGTTAGTGTGGGATTAGTCGTATTTGCCTTTACTACCCTACTGGGTTGGAGTTTTTACGGTGAAAAATGTGTTGAATATTTATTTGGTCTTAAATCCATTATTCCCTTTAGAATCTTATGGGTGTTGGCGATACCCATAGGTGCGCTTGGAAATTTAGAATTTATTTGGTTAGTCGCAGACACACTGAATGCTTTAATGGCACTTCCTAACTTAATCGCTTTATTGTTATTAAGTCCTGTCATTTTTAAATTAAGTAAAGAATATTTTGCACAACAAGAGCTTGGAAATAACTCAAAATGATTTGAACTTAGGGAGTGATGTTACGCACTCTGTTTCTAAGAAGCATCGTTCCATTTTTTAACTCCAGGGGCGATGCCCCTGGCTCTATTCTTAAGCCCCGGCTGGTCAAAGGCACAGGCACAGTCACATGCACACCAAAACCTGCCAGGTCGCAACCGCAGGCACAACCGCAGGCACAACC
>DAOVZS010000294.1 GCA_030635005.1 Thiomargarita sp.
ACTATAATAAGAACTGTCGTACCAATCCTGCACCCACTCCCAAACATTGCCCGCCGTATCATGCAGCCTCCATGGATTCGGATCAAACGATCCCACAGGGGCAGTTTTTTCACCACTCCATTGGCTACCACTGTCGTCACAATTACACTTATTTTTACCTATCTCATTACCCCACCAATAAGCCGTCTCTGTGCCTGCTCTCGCAGCATATTCCCATTCTGCTTCTGTCGGTAAACGATATGTTTGTCCCGTTTGTTGACTTAACCAGTCCGCATAAGCAGTGGCATCTTCCCAAGAAACATTAATTACAGGACGATTACTCCGTCCCCATCCTTCATCATTTGGCTTTTCAGCACCTGTCGCCTCAGCAAACTTATCATATTCAGCAAAAGTGACTTGATATTTACCCATCGCAAATCCATCCAAAGTGACCGTATGCACTGGTTTCTCATCACTACTCCCTGTATCCTGAATATCCCCCATTTTAAATGTCCCCGCAGGAATAATCACCATTTCGGGTCCTTCATTGCCATCTTTCAAGCGATCACGGATAATATCACCTGTTTTTTGTGTTGTTTTTTTACTTGTTTTTTTGCTTATTTTTGGATGTAATAACGCTGACAACTGCTGTACTACCGTATCAATATCAGGACGATTTTTAGGATTTTCTTCTTTATAATCACATAATAATTCAAATAATTCAGGGGCTTGTGATAAACGACGTGGATTAAGATGGCGGGGACTTTCTAAAGTCATTAAACGATATAAGGTTGCGCCAAAAGCATAGATATCACTTTTAGAGGTGGGGGTACCTATGCCCATTTGTTCGGGAGGTGCATAATCCCAAGTATCTGAAATAATTGCTTGCCCAAATTGTGTATGGGCTGTTTGACAAGATTGTGCTTCTTGACTTAAAGAAGTGGCAATTTTAGATAAGCCAAAATCTATAATTTTGACGCTGATCCCTGTGTCTGTATGCTGAAACAACACATTAGCGGGTTTTAAATCTAAATGCATAATGCCTTCTTGTGCTGCGATATGCAAGCCTTTGGCAATGTCTAAACCCACAGCAAGACCTGTTTGTACGTCAAGTTTACCGTGTGCTTTTAACCACCGCTCTCCATCTATTGCCCCTTCAAGATATTCAGTGACAAAATAAGGACGTTCTTGTTTGCGAGAATTCACATAACCACAATCCAACGGTTTAGGCACATAATCGCCTGCAATTTTACGCATCATCATGGCTTCCCCAAAAACATCTTTATGTGTCCCTGTACGCCCTTCCCAAAAACATTTAACCACCACTTTCTGATCACGCCATTGATTGTGGCATAAAAACACACATCCCATCCCGCCTGCCCCTAACAGTTTGATAATCGGAAAACGGTCAACATCATGTAAGGCATAACGCGATTTATCTATTTTGATGGCTGTTTGTAAATTATCAACTGCTTTTTTATAATCTTGATTTCGGAGCTGAGCTTGAAATAAGTTAAACGAGGCTAAGGCTTTTTCATCTGAATTTTGGGCATTTTGTTGGGCTTGGAGAAAGAATTTTTCAGATTCTGCAATATTACCTGTTGACGATAACACACTACCTGCCATCATAACGACTTGATTATATTGATTTTTCTGAAAGGGCAATGCTTTCAGCCTCTTCACCATATCTTCAATTAAACGACGACTTTGGATATTGTGATAGGTAAATTCATTACTCATTTTGATTTGTGAGGATAAATTAAACTGCTGCAT
>DAOVZS010000197.1 GCA_030635005.1 Thiomargarita sp.
ACATGCGTAGTTGTTTTTTTGATAAAAATGCTGTATGCTCTTTTTTAAAGGAGAGGTACCGAAGCGGTCACAACGGCACCGATTCGAAATCGGTTGGTCCTTTATTGGGCACGCGAGTTCGAATCTCGCCCTCTCCGCCATATTTATTCATGCTATATTTCCATTCTTAAAACATGCAAGCCTTAGTCGAAGTTCAAAACGTCACCATACAATTTCAACAACATATCGCCTTGAAAAATGTGTCACTGACGATAGAACGTGGTAAAATTATTACATTAATTGGACCTAATGGGGCGGGTAAGTCAACACTGGTACGAGTAGTCTTAGGTTTAATAACCGTGCAAACAGGTCATGTGTCTCGACAAAGTGGTATCCGTATTGGTTACATGCCACAACGTTTTAACATTAATCCTATTTTGCCACTCACAGTTGCTCGTTTTCTCACCTTAGGTAATACACAAACAACCGCTGTACTACAAAATATGCTCGAAGAAGTAGGCGCAGTGCATGTCTTAAATCGCCCCATACACAATATTTCTGGGGGAGAAATGCAACGGGTGCTTTTAGCACGGGCTTTATTACGCAATCCAGACTTATTAGTTCTTGATGAACCGATACAAGGTGTTGATATTACAGGACAATATGAGTTATATGAACTGATTGCACATATTCGCAAAGAACGGGGTTGTGGCATTTTAATGGTATCACATGATTTACATCTCGTCATGTCTGCCACAGACGATGTGATTTGTTTGAATCAAGGAATATGTTGTTCTGGACATCCTGAAACAGTGACACAACATCCTGCTTATATCAAGTTATTTGGGGCAAGAGCTGCACAGGATCTGGCTATTTATACACATCACCATAAAAAACGTATTAGCTAGGATTTTAATTATCATGAAACATTTTCATTCTTATGGTCCCGTCAATTCCAAAGAGCATTTATACTCAATACCTTGTCAACCGTTGAAATTGTTAAAGGCGTTGAAGTCAATGTAGTCGCCATTGGGTGGGTTTAAATAA
This sequence comes from Thiomargarita sp., assembly GCA_030635005.1. Classification (GTDB taxonomy): domain Bacteria; phylum Pseudomonadota; class Gammaproteobacteria; order Beggiatoales; family Beggiatoaceae; genus DAOVZS01. The sequence continues at coordinate 1,027 of DAOVZS010000197.1, forward strand.
AAAAATTAACGTTTTAGGTTGATATATGTCAGGAAATACTTTTGGAAAACTTTTTACACTTACCACTTTTGGTGAAAGTCATGGTCCCGCTATTGGCGGTATTATTGATGGTTGTCCCCCTGGTTTAGCATTAACAGAAGATGATTTACAAATTGATTTAGATCGTCGTAAACCAGGAACCTCACGACATACGACACAACGTCATGAAGATGATAAGGTAAAAATCCTATCGGGTGTGTTTGAAGGCAAAACAACAGGATGTGCAATTGGATTACTGATTGAAAATATGGATCAGCGTTCTAAAGATTATAGTGAGATTAAAGATAAATTTCGTCCGGGACATGCTGATTATACGTATCATCATAAATATGGTTTTCGTGATTATCGAGGCGGAGGGCGATCATCAGCACGTGAAACAGCTGTTCGTGTCGCAGGTGGGGGCATTGCAAAAAAATATCTCAACAAACAGTATGGTATTCAGATACGGGGCTATTTGGCACAATTAGGAGAAATCACGATTGATTTAGAGCATTTTGATTGGAATACGATTAACTGTAATCCATTTTTCTGTCCTAATGCCTCTCAAGTGCCTGAATTAGAACAGTATATGGATCATTTACGTAAAGAAGGAAATTCTATTGGTGCCCGTATTACTCTTGTCGCAAGTGCAGTGCCTGTTGGTTTAGGAGAACCCGTTTTTGATAAGTTAGATGCAGAAATTGCTTATGCCCTGATGGGAATTAATGCTGTCAAAGCGGTGGAAATAGGTGATGGCGTACAATGCGTCTCACAAAAAGGCACAACACACCGTGATGAACTCACACCAAAGGGATTTTTAAGTAATCATGCAGGCGGAATTTTAGGCGGAATTTCAACAGGGCAAGATATTATTGCCAATCTTACTTTGAAGCCGACGTCTAGTTTACGTTTACCCGGTAAAACAATTGATATTTATGGCAAAGCTACTGAGGTGATTACCACGGGGCGACATGATCCGTGCGTAGGATTTCGAGCTGTGCCCATAGCAGAAGCGATGTTAGCGTTAGTCTTAATGGACCATTTATTACGCCATCGAGCTCAAAATAATGTTTAAACATTTAAAAGAAGATATCGCCTGTGTCTTTGAACGCGATCCCGCTGCGCGTTCTACTTTTGAAATATTAACCAACTATCCGGGTGTTCATGCCATTATCTGGCATCGTATGAATCACCGTTTATGGAAAGCGAATTGGAAATGGTTAGCGCGAACCTTATCGACTATCGCACGCTGGTTGACAGGAATAGAAATTCATCCCGGCGCTACCATTGGACACCGCTTTTTTATTGATCATGGGATGGGCGTCGTTATTGGGGAAACTGCGGAAGTCGGTGATGACTGTACCTTATATCACGGAGTAACCTTAGGGGGAACCAGTTGGAATAAAGGAAAACGTCATCCGACTTTAGGCAATGATGTGGTTGTCGGTGCAGGTGCGAAAATATTAGGCCCCATTCATATTGGAAATGGGGCACGTATTGGTTCAAATGCAGTGGTGGTGAAACCTGTCCCAGTGGGGGCAACGGTGGTGGGCATACCCGGACGTATTATTCAAGTAGATGCCAATTATAAAAAACATCAAAAACAAGCCCTTGAACAAAAAATATTTGATGCTTATGGCATGCCTCATGATCTTCCAGATACTGATCCCATACAATATGCGATCAATAATATGCTTGATGATATTGATCGTATCGATCACAAAATACAAGCCTTATGTACGACTATTAAAACGTTTAATCATGACGTCTTACCTTCTGAATTAGAATCTTGTCATATTCGATCTTCTCCTAAAAAGCAACCCTAGGCTGGTACTTATATAATGACACCGATGTTCTCATGTGTTATTATTCAAGAGGTGCTATGAGTATTGCAGTTAAATTTCACTTAAAACGGCGTGATTTTTCATTAGAAGTTGAATCGACGTTTCAAGAAACTGGAATCACCGCATTATTTGGTCCCTCTGGCGGTGGAAAAACAACTTTATTACGGTGTATTGCGGGACTTGAACCCTCAGTTCGAGGATATATGCGAGTGGGTGACATCATCTGGCAAGATGATAGTCAGCATATTTTTAAGCCCCCGCATCAACGTCCTATTGGCTATATTTTTCAAGGCGCGCTCCTATTTCCACATTTATCAGTGCGTGGAAATTTAGAATTTGCTTTAAAACGTGCAAAAAAACAACGCATTTGTTTTGAAGAAGCGGTCGCATTTACAGGTATTGAACATTTGCTTGAACGTCGCACTCTTAATCTCTCAGGAGGCGAACAACAACGGATTGCTTTAGCACGTGCTCTGTTGACTAGCCCTGATTTTTTACTTATGGATGAACCCTTAGCTGCCTTAGATCGAGAGAGTAAAGCCCAATTAATCCCTTATATTGAACAATTACATACGAAATTATCGATACCTATCCTGTATGTCACCCATTCAATAGAAGAAGTTGCCCATTTAGCAGAAAGAATGGTTTTAATTGCCAAAGGGCGGGTGCAAGGGCAGGGCAATATTGCTGACATGTTGACTAATGTGACGCTCCCCTTGGCACGCTCTGATAATGCCGTTTCCGTGATTAACGCGACTGTGGTATCACATGATGAACAATATCATTTGACCCATTTGCGTTTTGATGGTGGCACCATATTATTGCCCCGAGAAGATCTTAATATTGGACATTCAGTCCGCATAGCAGTACATGCCCGTGATGTGAGTTTAGTATGGCAACCGCCTCAACATACCAGTATTCTTAATATCATACCCGTATATGTCACAGAAGTATCAGTATTGAATGCTGCTCAGATTTTAGTACGTTTAAAAGCAGCCAATACCATACTACTGGCTCGTATTACACAAAAATCAGCTGCCGTTCTTGAGGTCATTCCAGGACGAAAAATGTATGCACAAGTCAAAAGTGTTTCGTTAATTTAAGCACATTAAGAACTCATGTTACGCATAATGTTACATACAAGCCCTGAAAGGGCGAGATATATCAGCCTGGGGCAACGCCCT
>DAOVZS010000103.1 GCA_030635005.1 Thiomargarita sp.
CAAATTATTATTAATGCGTTAGACAAGCATCATCAGATTGAAATTTCCGCATTATCCGATCGTTTTGGTTTAACAGAAATCTTGAAAACGCACAAAGATAATCAATTTCAAGTATCCCTTTTGTACTATTTTGGCGTTTTAACCTTTAATGGCTATAATAAAAGCGGTGAAATGATTTTAAAGATACCCAATTTGGTCGTACAAAAATTGTATCTTGAACGGATACAAGAAATGATGTTACCTGATTTTCAGGAAAAAGATAATGCAATAAGCTTGGCGAAATCATTTTATCAAACAGGTAATCTACAGCCTTTATGTGATTTTTTAGAACAAAACAGTTTCAAAGTGTTTGATAATAGAGATTATCGGTGGACAAATGAATTTACGATTAAAACCGTTTTTCTCACCGTACTTTTTAATGATACCTTTTATCTCATGGATTCTGAAACACCGTTAGGCAGAACGTATGCCGATTTAACGATGATTATTCGTCCTGATATGCGACAATATGAATTGTTAGATTTTTTAATTGAATTTAAATATGTCAGTTTGAAAAAAATCGCCTTAAGCGGTGAACAATTAAAAAAAATGACCTCTGCTGAACTGCAACTGTTAGCACCAGTTAAAGAAAAATTAGCAGAAGCCAAAAAGCAATTAAAAACGTATCAAACACGTTTGCATACGCATTATGGTGACAAATTACGATTACGGACATATAGTATTGTGGCTATTGGTTATGAACGCTTGATAGTATGTGATATGGTTTGAATCAGATAAAAAAATCATACATCATATATATGATATTTCCTCGTTCCCAAGCAGAATGTTCAGAATAAAGGCACAGGCACAAACACAGGCACAAACACAACAAATATAGCCTAGCCCTGAAAGGGCGACATATATCAGCCTGGGGCAGCGCCCTAGGTAGGGAGGGATTATTTGATTGAATTTAGCTACTATGTCTCTGAAATGAATCCAGGGGCATCGCCCTTGGATTTATTTTGAAATGGATGTGTGTAAGATTTTAATAAACAGGGACACGTCGTCGCTGTTTTTTAACGGTAGATGTTGTTCCTTTTAAATCCACTGAGCTTAAAAGTTCTTTTTGAAGAACACTTTCCAATTCCATATGATGTCCAGCACGTAATCTACTGGGTAACAGAATAGGTCCAAAACGTATTCTGATTAAACGACTCACCGTCACGCCTTGAGATTCCCATAAACGTTTGACTTCATGTTTACGTCCTTCACTCAACATGACGTGGTACCAATGATTGGCACCGCTGCCCCCTGCATCTGTGATTTTTTGAAAATGTGCCTTCCCATCCTCTAGCATCACACCTGCACGTAAGCGTTTTAGCATGTTTTGATCGACATTGCCTAAAATACGAACAGCATATTCACGTTCTATCGTATAAGACGGGTGCATTAAACGATGGGCTAATTCTCCATCGGTGGTGAGCAATAATATACCCGCTGTATTTAAATCTAAACGACCCACACTGATCCAACGTCCTTGTTTTGTATGCGGTAAATGTTCAAATATGGTCGCACGTCCTTCAGGATCATGACGTGTACATACCTCCCCCACAGGTTTGTGATAACATAAGACTTGTCTAGGAGGAATTTCTAAAAGGGATAAGCGCAGTTGACGCCCATTAACACGGATTTTATCGCTACTATTAACACGATCACCAATAATCGCCTTCTGGAGATTGACCTGTATGCGCCCTTCACGAATCCAATCTTCTATTTGTCTCCGTGACCCTAAACCAGCACGTGCTAATACTTTTTGTAATTTTTCAGTCGGAAGTGGCATTTTTTTGTATGATGTTACGAGCGTTATTTAACAAAAATTCTAAAAATGTACGTGCTACCAAAGATAATTTTTTATCATTCAAATGGGCAACATACCAATGACGTTTCAAGGGAAAATTCTCAACATCTAACATTTTAATCGTGCCAGCTGCTAATTCAGAAATCACCGCTTGTTGCGATAATACCGACACGCCTAATCCAGCTATTACCGCTTGTTTCATCGCCTCACTGCTGCCTAATTCAATATTACTTTTCAATTCTAAATCATAAATTGCAAAGCAACGTTCCATGGCCATACGGGTTCCTGATCCCACTTCTCGTAGTAAAATGGTTTCTTCTGCTAATCGTGTCAAAGAAATGTTCGTTTGACCAACAAGTGGATGATTAGGAGGCGCGACAACAATTAATGGATTTTCCAAAAATTTGTGGGGCGTCACATGTAAATGTTCAGGTATTTGCCCCATAATCACCAAATCTTCTTCATTACTGGCCAAACGTGCTAATACACTTTTACGATTCGTCACGTTAAGGCTCAGATGAACATCGGGATAAAGGTCTAAAAACGCTTTGAATAAAAGCGGTGTAAAATAAGTCGCAGTAGTCACCACAGACAATTTTAATTGTCCTTTGATGGTATTTTGTAACTCATTCAAAGAAATTTCTAAAGCAGCGATACGGGCAAACAGATCTTCACATGCTAAGAATAATTCACGTCCTGCATCAGTGAGAAATATTCTTTTGCCGACTTGTTCAAACAAAGACATGCCAACATGCCCTTCTAATTGTTTGATTTGTATTGACACAGCAGGTTGTGTTAAACATAATTCAGCTGCAGCACGCGTAAAACTTAAATGTTGTGCCACTGCTTTAAATAATGTTAATTGGCGTAAAGTCATGTGCATCAAAACTTAAAGCCTCATAAATTGGGTTTAAAATTAATTAGATAGATAAACAATTACTATTATATACCATTAGCAAATTTTATAACAAGATATTGTGTCAAATAAAAGTTATCAAGCTGGGATTAAAAAATATCGTGAAACGTATTGGACGCCTGAATATACGCCCAAGGCAACCGATCTCATTGCCTGTTTTAAGATCTTGCCTCAAACAGGCATGTCACGTGAAGAGACCGCTGCTGCGGTGGCTGCCGAGTCTTCGACAGCCACTTGGACCAGTGTATGGACTGAGCAACTCACAGATTTAGAACGGTATAAAGGTCGTGCGTATCGGATTGAAATCGTGCCTAATGATGAGGCGTATTTTTATGCTTTTGTCGCCTATCCTATTGATTTGTTTGAAGAAGGATCAGTGATCAGCGTACTCACCACTTTAATCAGTAATATATTTGGATTTAAAGCGTTACGTTCCTTACGCTTAGAAGATGTGCGTTTTCCACTGTCTTATGTGATGACGTGTGGGGGCCCTCCTAACGGTATTCAAGTTGAACGTGACAAGATGAATAAGTATGGACGTAGTTTACTGGGATGTAGTATTAGGCCAAAATCAGGCTTATCTGCTAAAAATTATGGACGTGTGGTGTATGAATGTTTGAGAGGGGGCTTGGATTTCACTAAAGATGACAAAAGTATCAGTTCTCAACCCTTCATGCGCTGGCGTCATCGTTTTGAATTTGTCATGGCTGCTACCCAAAAAGCGGCGACTGAAACGGGAGAATGTAAAGGACATTATTTAAATGTCACCGCCTCAACACCCGAAGAAATGTATAAACGGGCTGAATTTGCGAAAGACTTGGGGGCAACGATTATCATGCATGACTATCTGATGGGCGGATTATGTGCCAATACAGGATTAGCCAATTGGTGTCGTGATAATGGTATGCTATTACATGTTCACCGCACAATGCATGCTGTGATAGATCGTAATCCTTATCATGGTATCCATTTTCGCGTATTAGCCAAAGTGTTGCGTTTATCAGGCGGTGATCATTTACATATTGGGACAGGAATATGCCCTTTAAAAAGTGATCGCCGCATGACTTTGGGTATTATTGATATATTGCGTGAACAATCAATTACCTCAAATCGTGAACATGGCATTATGTTTGATCAAGAATGGGGCGGTATGCCGGGTGTGTTTCCAGTCGCTTATGGCGGAATTCATATTTGGCATATTCCAACCTTAGTGTCTATTTTCGGTGATGATGCGGTATTTCACTTTGGAGGGGGAACTTTAGGGCATCCTTGGGGCAGTGCAGCAGGAGCGACTGCTAATCGTGTTGCATTAGAAGCCAGTGTTGAAGCCCGTAATCAAGGGGCTGACTTAGAAAAAGACAGTACTGACATCTTAACACATGCTGCACAACACAGCCCTGAACTGAAAAAAGCAATGACGACTTGGAAAGATTCTTTAATTTCTCAATAAGGATTTAATGAACATGGGTGACATACAATATTACCAATCTAGCTTAAGTGATCCCAATAGTCGCAAGCTTGAAACCTTTTCTTATTTGCCAGAAATGAATAATGACGGTTTAATCAAGCAAATTCAATATATTTTAAACCAAGGCTGGTATCCCATGATTGAATATACAGAACCTGAACATGCCAGCGATCATTATTGGTATATGTGGAAATTACCCATGTTTGGTGAAACAGATGCAGAGAAAATTCTAGCAGAAGCGACAGCATGCCATAAGATCCACACAGCACATCACATACGTTTAGTGGCTTATGATCATTACAAACAAACGCAAACGGTCATGATAGTGATTTTTCGGGGCATGATGTGATTTTTCATTTTTGAATATTTTATTATATATATATATAAAAGAGAGATTATTATGAGTTTAATTCGTCCTTTTGCCGCCTTACGTCCGAAATCTGAATACGCAGCAGATGTGATTGCACCGCCTTATGATGTCCTGAATACTGAAGAAGCACGGTTACGGGCTGCAGGAAAACCGTGGAGTTTTTTGCATATTTCTAAACCCGAAATTGATTTACCCCCTGAAACTGATCCCCATAGTGATGCGGTGTATGCTAAAGGAACAGAAAATCTACAAAAAATGCTGACAGCAGGTATTTTAAAACAAGATGATCAGGAACATTATTATCTTTATCGTTTAATTATGGGGCAGCATCAACAAATTGGATTAGTGGCTGTCGCCAATGTAGAAGATTATAATCGTAATCGCATTCGTAAACACGAATTAACACGTCCTGAAAAAGAAGATGATAGGGTACATCACATGGAAGCCCTTAATGCACAAACAGGTCCTGTTTTTTTAAGTTATAAACAAAATCCTGTCATTAATACCCTTGTTGAGACTGTCATACAGCAGCCCCCTGAAGTCAATTTGACCGCAGATGATGGCATACAACATAGCCTATGGGTAGTCGATAATCCTAAAGATATCGAAAGCATTACGCAGACCTTTGAGGCCATGCCCTGTATTTACATTGCTGATGGACATCACCGCTCTGCAGCAGCGTCACGTGTTGCCAAAAAACGGGATGCTACAAGCCCAGCCGCTTATTTTCTCACGGTCATTTTCCCCGATGATCAAATGCAAATCCTTGATTATAATAGAGTAGTGAAAGATTTAAATGGATTATCGCCAGCAGATTTTCTCACACGTGTCACCCAAAATTTTGACGTGACTTCAAGTGAGACTGCTGCCAAACCCCAAAAAAGTGGTACATTTGGCATGTATCTTGACGGACATTGGTATTACCTTCAATGCAAAACCATCTCTTCCGATGATCCCGTCACAGGTTTAGATGTCAGTGTATTAACCAGCGAACTGTTAGATCCCATATTAGGGATTCGCAATTTACGTCGTGATACCCGTATTGATTTTGTGGGCGGAATGCGTGGATTAGGCGAATTAGAAAAACGGGTGAATAGTGGAGAAATGGCGGTGGCTTTTGCACTCTATCCTATTACAATGCCTGCATTAATGGCGGTTGCTGATGCTGGCAAACAAATGCCCCCTAAAACAACGTGGTTTGAACCAAAACTGGCGGATGGATTGGTATCACATTTACTGTAATCTGATAAAAAAAGAGGCTATTAATAACAACCATGAAAACATTATTAACTATTTTCATCCTGTCAATCAGCGTTATCTTTCCCGTTAATGCAATAGAAATGGGTATTGTGACGGGGAGTAAGACGGGCACCTATATACAAATGGGGAAAAATATTTCTGACTTAGTGGCACAAAGTGGCATTACTTTAAAAGTCATACCCTCACGTGGTTCCTTAGATAATATCGCAGACGTTTTTGAAACACGCGGTGTTCAATTGGGCATTGTGCAATCAGATGTACTTTCCTTTATCAGAAGTCAAGATGATGCCCATTTAAAAAAGATTGCTGCAAAAATAAAAATGGTTTTTCCATTGTACAATGAAGAAGTGCATATTTTAGCGACTCAAAAGATTGACAGTCTCTCTGATTTAGCAGGGGCAACCGTCGCAATTGGTAAAGACGGAAGTGGTACTTTTTTAACAGCAAAGGTCATTTTTGAAATTACAGGTATTCAACCCAAACAAGTTTCCCGAACGGGTGGCACAGAAGCCTTAAATCAACTGCTTAACGGTGATATTGATGCAATGTTTTATGTGGCAGGATATCCAGTGTCCCTATTTAAGACTTTTCAAGAAGAAAAATTTCATCTGCTCTCCATCACCGATAAAAGTATTTCTGAATATTACGTCCCTTCTACCATACCTGCCAACACCTATCCTTTTCAAGAAGAGGCGGTGCCTACCGTCGCTGTCAAAGCTGTTCTTATGACCTATAATTATCGTAGACTACATTGCAAAAATGTAGGCAAGATTGCATACATTATGTATCATAATAAACATTGGTTACAAACAAATGGGCATGCAAAATGGAAAGAAGTAAATTTTGATTATCCCTTAAAACAATGGGAACAATACAGTTGTGTCAAAAAGGCAATACAATCCAATGCTTCTGCCACCCCCGCAGCTGCCACAACAGATAATGAAGAGAGTAACTCTAGAAGTACGCTCAGAAAGATGTTAAATAATTGGTAAATATATTAAAAATACCTGTCCGTTTATGAGAAAAAATGGACGGGTAATCGGCACACATGAGGCAAAAAATCTATGAACAAAATAATCGGAGTTTTTTTATTTCTAATTGGCCTTACGGCCAGTTTTCTTGAAATTTATTCTTTTGCATCAGAATCACCTTGGGTGATTGGAAAATTCAACACGATATCATCTTGGATGACAGATAAGGAAGAATCAACGATTCCAGTAACAGCACAACATAATATACCTATTGTCACCAATGCTGAATCTTCCCCACCTCAGCCCTTAGCACCCATTGATATGGAGACTTTAAAAAAAGAAATAAAATCCAGTAAAAGTACTGCAACACCTGCAGACACATATTTAGAAATCAAAACGATTGAACCTATTGCCATACTTGAAGACACATCTTCAGTGCATGTTCAAAAATCACCCGTACGTATTCAAGAAGCTCCCGTTTCTAGCAAAAAAAATGAATTTGAACAATGGGAAACCAAGCAAAATATGGAATTTGAAACATGGTTGGATAATAATGAGTCTTTTTGAATTAAAACCCTGTTGTTACACACTCTGTTTCTAAAAAGCATC
>DAOVZS010000140.1 GCA_030635005.1 Thiomargarita sp.
CACGACGTGCTGCTGCTTGATAGGCACTACGACGGGTAAACTCATGCCACCAACTCGGACCATAACTTTCACGTAAACGATTATCGCGTACATAACCAATATAGGTGTCATAAGCCGTATCATAAGCCTGTTTTTCATCCTCATACAAATTGACGCGAATACGTTGCGTCCGATATTCTGCTAATTGTTGTCCCGTCAAATCATCAATATGCTTGCGATAGACAACAGTTCCCACTAATTCAGTTAATAAGGCAACAGGATCTAAGGGATTTGCATTGGCTTTAAAAAGTCCGAGTTGTTTTTTTTCTTTCCTTTTAAAATGCTGTTGTAAGATCTCTTCATGTGGATAAGTGGCTGTTAATCCAAGGCGATAGGGGGCTGCACACATTAAAGCAATTTCGTGCCAAGTGGGGGCAGGTAAATGATGAATTTCGTCGAAAATCAACAGTTTAAATAAATTTCCCAAGGTATCAGCACATGCCCAAGCACTGGGATATGTGGTGACGGTGATCGGAAGTGCATTTTTTTCCAAACCATACCACGCCCCAATACTGATACCAAAAGCATTTTCTAAACGGGCATACCATTGATGTAATAAATCAATAGTAGGCACTACAATTAAAGTTCTCTCGCCCATGTCCGCAATATCACGTAAGGCTAAAATAGTTTTACCCGCCCCAGTGGGCAATACAACGCTCCCCCAAGAATTGGCTGCTTTCCAAGCATTATGGGCTTCAATCTGATAATCATGCGGTACCCAGTTTTCTTGAATTTGTAGCGATAATTTTTCCCAACGGGGAATAATATTGCGAATATGTTGCGCATCTAACCAAGGACGTATTAAGCGATAATCCACCGCACGACACCGCCATTTACCTAAATGCCATATAAAAGGGGACGGTACTTGACACTTTTGTGCCACATTATCAAGAACAAGAGTGCCCGCATCATAACGAGCACGCGGGATATCTTCGGTAGGCTGGAAAGGAGCCCGTTTTTGTGGAGACATGAGCAGTGTTATGTCACATATGCTTTACGGTGTGCTAATAAAGGGTCAAAAAATTTCCGTGCTAAAGGGATAAATTCTTGTTCTGATAGGGGCAGTTCACCAAAACACAACTGTTCATAGTCATTTCTCGGAATAATATTGTGCTTATTCATATCATTTTTCTCCCATTCTTTTTCTGCCATAGCAAACGCTTCCGCCTCACTTTTACCTTTCTTTTTTCCTTTATCTTGTAATGCTTCTACAAATTTTAAAGAGGTGCTTGGGAAAAAATGTAAAGGGGTATGAAGCCCTTGCCAATAAAAAACAGTTAATAATTCTTCTAAAATCTGCTCACTATTATGCACAGGTTGATATTCCCAACTCTTATCTTCACCGATTAAAAGACTGTGGTGGGGCAATTCAGGAAAACTATTCAAGATTAAATGGTAAATCCATATATCAATATGATCTTTTGCTTTCAATTTTGCAAACCGATATTGTACCCGATGATTTTTCCATAATCTGCCCAAACGTCCTGTAATATGCATATCACCCATCGTTTTTTGCACAATAATGGCGTCTAATTTCTCATCTTGTAACGATTTTTGCACACGTTTGAGAAAAGGTTGGATTTTTTTGATGTGTTCGCCATAAACATACGCGCCTATATTTCCATGGGGTAAAATGCCCTCTGCTTTAGCAACCTCATGATATTGTTGTAAATCTACCCCTTCTAAACTTTTTTGAACCAGTGTTTGATTGAACTGATACGCATCTAAACCGCCTATTTCAAAAGGCTCTGTCTCATTAATTAATTCTTTACTTTCTGTGAGTCTGATTCCTAAGCGTTCTTTTAACAGAAACTCGGTTGGATTCTTGAAAAAACGGCTCAGATATTTGATATCAATCGTTTTCCATTCTGCTATTGGCTCTGGATCAGGTAAAGGCGTTGTAATCAGTATTTGACTCTTTTGAGCATGTTCTCCCAATAATACTGCACTGGCAGTACAATAATCTTGAGAAAAACTGAATAGTTGTGTATCCGTGCCATTAAAATAACGGGGGCTAAAAGCCTGTAAGGGATGATGGGTAACGATAGGGTGTGTAGAAAGAAAGCCTTTATCAATATAATCCAATAATTCACTGACTAATACCGACGGTGGAATCACCGTATTATCACGAATATTATGTCCCACATAACTGATGTATAAATATTGTCGTGCTGACAGTAAGGCTTCTAAAAATAAATAACGATCATTTTGACGACGTAATCGATCCCCCCTTTTTGGTTTTTTGGCAATGAGATCGAAACTTAAGGGAATACTAGGTTTAGGATAATCTTGATCATTCATACCTAATAAACAAATGATTTTAAAAGGAATACTACGCATGGGTAACATCGCACAAAATGACACACTGCCTGTAATGAAATGTGTCGCCCGTTCTTTTTGTATCAAAGATTTTTTGAGATATTCAAGTATCACATGACGATTAATAGGCGTATTAAAATCAACCAGTTGCGTATTTTTAATCAGATCATTGAGAACGGTTCTAATTTCCTGTACTTTCGTATTTTCGTTATCTGTTTCTAAAAAATCTTCCAAAATTTCTCTTAAAAAATGTACCCAATCTGTCACAGTACGTGGCTGAAGGATGCTTTGAACACACTGAAATAATTTTTCAATAAAAGCGACTAATTTTCCTAAAATAAGTGTATCATTACCTTCTAAGGCATCAAAAGGTAAAATACCGTGAAATAATTGATCGCCTTTTTTAGGTAAGGCATAGCCGAGTAATAAACGATCTAAGCCTGATTGCCACGTATTCTCCTCAAATGCAGGCACATTATGACGCGCCTTATCTGCTTTATTCATACCCCAACGTATGCCTGTCTTTTGAATCCAAGTCCGAATAAACTCTAATTCTTGTTCATTCAGCTTAAAACGTTTTTGCACCGCCTCAGTTTCTAAGATAGCTAACACTTGTGTGACTGAAAAACGACTTTGACTTAATTCTAAAATCGCAAAAAATGTATCAATTAACACACTTTCACCGCGTAAACTGCGATCCGCAATACTATAAGGGATTTTCTTAGCTTCTACAGGCGTGGTATCAAAAACGGCTTCGATAAAAGGAGCATAAATTTCAATATTAGGCATCATCACCAGCACATCTTTGGGCAAGAGTTCAGGATTTTCTTCAAATAGGGCTAACAATTGATCATGTAATATTTCAACCTCTCGCATCGCACTATGGCAAGATTGAATTTTGATAGATTGATCATCAATTTGTGTCTTTTTACCTTCGTGACGATCACGTAAATATAAAATATCTGACTGAATACAATTGAGTAAACTAGAACCCGCTGGTTTTTCAAAATGTTCATGAGGCATATGTGGATATTCATTAAGCATATCCATAAAATCACGAACCATTTTACCCATAGACGCTAATAATGTATTGCCTTTTTCAAGATAAAGGAGGTGTTCAGGCACTTTTCTGGCTTGTAATGTTTTATGTGCAATTTCATTATCTGAAACGATATGCCCCCAATATTCTTGACAAGGATTATGCAAAAATATAAAAACATCCATGGTTTGTCCCAATTCTGCTAATACTTCCACATGAAAAGCAGGGAGTGCAGAAATACCAAAAACAGAAATCCGTGGAAAAAGCGGTGTATGATGACGTATTTCCCTAAAAAAATCTGCACGGACTTTGGCTCTATGTTGTGTGCCATAGCGTTTAACCAATTCACGCCATAACATGGCTTGCCACTCTGCTTGTGACTCTTTTTCTAATTCAGGGGGTTGTCGTTTATGTTCCCATTCTCCAACCCAAGTAGGACGATGTACTAAATATTCATCAAAAACATGCGCCAATTTATCAGCCAATTGAAAAAGTTTAATCCCATGCTCATCGTCGTGTAAATATCCTTTTAATTCTGTAAATTCTGATTCTTCTAACAATTCAGGCAAGATATCCAGCAGACTCCACACAAGTACATCACGTTCAAATTGAGACGTATCAGGCAAATATCCTAAAGTCTCTTTAAATATGCGCCATAATATGGTATTTGGAAATGGAAAAGAGGCATTAGCCCACACCCCTAAACGTTGTGCCAATTCCATTGACACCCATCGCTCCATACCTTGATTTTGTACTACAATGATTTCGGGTGTCAGGGGCGGTAATGGGTTTGATTGTATCGTGCTTGCAAGCACTTGAATCAGATATTCAAGGCGATTGCTGGTATAAATATGTAACATGCTTGATAATATAAGAAAGTGTTTATTTTAATTAAAATTAATGTGCTTATTTTACCACGTTCTCACACCTCATTATCTGAGAGTCACTATTTGACTCTGATTACCTTATCCATTTAACATATTCTTGAATTAAGCAAGGATAATATCATATAAAAGAGGTCTAAAATGTTTGAAAGTCTAACAGAACGTCTTGGAAAAACTTTAAAAAACCTGCGTGGGCAGGGGCGTTTAAGTGAAAAAAATATTAAGGATGCCCTGCGCGATGTGCGATTGGCGTTATTAGAAGCTGATGTTGCCTTACCCGTGGTTAAAATCTTTGTTGAACACGTACGAGAGCGTGCGATTGGTCAAGAAGTGATTGGCAGTTTAACACCTGGGCAAACGCTGATTAAAGTAGTACGTGAAGAATTAACAGCCATCATGGGTGCACAGTGTGATGAATTAAATTTACGAGCTCCCGCCCCAATTGTCGTCTTAATGGCTGGTTTACAAGGTTCAGGTAAAACGACTACGGTTGCAAAATTATCCCGTTGGTTGGTGGAACGTCATAAAAAATCGGTCATGGTTGTCAGTTGCGATGTCTATCGACCGGGAGCTATTCAGCAATTAGAAATTTTAGCAAAAGAAGTGGGGGTCACATTTTTCCCCAGCGATATCAGTCAAAAACCCGTCAAGATTGCAACTGCCGCCCTATCACAAGCACGTAAAGAATTTGCTGATGTGTTATTAGTAGATACTGCGGGACGTCTTCATATTGATGAAGAAATGATGTTGGAAATCAAACAGTTACATACTGCCACACAACCGACAGAAACGTTATTTGTTGTCGATAGTATGACGGGGCAAGATGCTGCGAATACGGCAAAAGCCTTTAATGATGCTTTACCTTTAACAGGCGTGATTCTCACTAAAACAGATGGGGATGCACGTGGGGGTGCTGCCTTATCAGTACGTCATATCACCGGGAAACCCATAAAATTTTTGGGTATTGGTGAAAAAACAGATGCACTTGAGGCGTTTTATCCTGATCGCGTTGCTTCTAGAATCATGGGGCAAGGGGACGTATTAACACTGATTGAAGATGTTGAACGTTCTGTGGATAAAAAGAAAGCAGATCATTTAATCAAGAAGTTAAAAAAAGGGAAAGGATTTAACCTTGAAGATTTTCGCAGTCAATTAATACAAATGCAAGATTTAGGCGGTGTGGCCACATTAATGGATAAAATGCCTGAACTCTCTCAAGTCTCTGATAAGGCTAAAAATTTCAGTGATACTGAAATCAAGCGCATGGCTGCCATTATCAATTCGATGACACCGCGTGAAAGACGGTTACCC
>DAOVZS010000239.1 GCA_030635005.1 Thiomargarita sp.
ATCATCCACGTGTTTCTGAGAATGGCTAAAGTGCACTGTACTCTGTGCTCTAAGATATTCGCTACGTTGGGTAGCCATATTCGTATATCTGACTTCAACACTGGCAAGTCTGCGTTCTGTGCCATCTGCGGAAGCGGGCACTTCAACTGCTAATAAAATATATTTTTCCTGATTCCCATACAATTGGTTCAAATAGGTAGTCACATATTGACCTTTAATATCTCCTTCTCTCCCTAAAATACGTATGGGACGAATGCCATGTGCACATCTAATCGTGACTTCAACATTTTGGGCGACAACAGACAATAAATCACCAAATTCTAATTTGAAAATACGGGATAAATCTGTTGCATTTTCAATAAAATCATGATTACCATCACTTCGTTTGGCTAATTGTGCCATTAAATCTTCGTTATAGCCTAAGCCTAATCCTAAAGTAGTCACTGAAATGCCTTCTTTTATCAATTTTGCCCCTAATTTTCCTAATTCAGCGGGTGAACTCGGACCGACATTCGCCTTACCATCTGATAATAAAATAATGCGATTAACACGATTTTTATCCAAAAATTTACGGACTTCATCAGCAGCACTGCTGACACCTGCAAATAATGCAGTACCGCCCCCTGCCCTTAGATGACTAATGCGGGATGCAATACGGGATTTATGAGATACTTTTGTGGCGGGCACTAACACATCAATCGTGTCATCGTAACTGATCACAGACAGAATATCTTGATTATTAAAATAATCCAGCACTTTAATCGCTGCCTTTTTTGCCCGCTTGATTTTTTGCCCCCCCATAGAACCCGAGCGATCTAACACAAGTGCAATATTAACAGGTGTGCGTTGGACACTTTGTTCTAAAGGGTGTGCCAACAACGTAATTTTGAGATAGACTGTTTCTTTTTGTTGGGCTAAAATGACAGGCGTGCCTAAAGTCATTTCCATGTCTACTTGTGGTTGAGTAGCATGTTCACCGGCATAGGCGTATTGTAATGATAGGGTCAAAAATAGGGATATGAGAAGATTCAAAAATTTCATAGGGTCTCCTTTCCCTCAGATTTAGAGGGAATATAGATAGATTTATGGGGTCGCTTTTTTGAGTTTCATGATTTCTTGCGTTAAAATGCGAATATGAAGCATTTCTTCCTTGATAATATAATCAATTTTCTCTTTGCCCAAAGTAGCAGGCACCGCTTCTTTCATAGCCAGATAAAAAATAATGGTATTTTTTTCAGCATCTATCGCCCCTTTTAAGGTCGCTTCTATCGTATCTGCTTGAACATCAGGTTCAAATGATACGCGAGAATCCACAAGGGTTTGTAAATAAAAGAGAGATTCATCATTAGGATCAAACGCCGTTGCTGCTTTTTCTTGTGCAGATAAATCCTTTCTTAATGATTTAAAGGTGTTTTTATGAATCATTTCCATGTCAGCTAAATGGTTAAGTAGTTTTTTCAGGGCTACATTATCCGTTCTAGCTGCCGTTTTTTGATAGAATGTCACACCATTACTTTCTATCTGTTCAGCCATTTCAAAAATATCATCTGCATTAAAATCGTAAGCCAATTTTTTTTCTCCTGTAAACTAAATATCGTATATTTAGTATAGATTATTAATACATTATAATTCGAGTCATATTTTTTTTCACACTTTCAGTACTTAATACGTCCGATGTCGTATTAATATAATCACCGCTAATAACAAAGAAAGCCCAAGAGGCCAAAAATAGAGGCTTTTAGTGGGACGAAAATATTGGCTTTCTTGTTCAATGGGTTCAAGTTCATCTAATAAGGTATAAATTTTATCCAATTCAGCAGTATCACGTGCCCGAAAATAACGCCCCCCTGTCTTTTCAGCAATGGCAGTCAATGCTTTTTCATCTAAATCAACAGAGGGATTAACACGTCGTGATCCAAAAAAATCACGTACAATCATTTCATCTGCCCCAATACCAATGGTGTATATTTTTAAACCATCCGCTGCTGCTAATTCAGCTGCTTTGAGCGGTGCCACCACACCTGCTGTATTTGCACCGTCTGTCAGTAAAATTAATATTTTACGATCTGTTTTTTGTTGACGTAATCGTTTCACCGCTAATCCAATCGCATCACCAATCGCCGTTTGTTCCCCTGCTAACCCAATCGCTGATTCAAGTAACAGTGTTTTTACAGTCGTGCGATCAAATGTTAAGGGTGTTTGTAAATAGGCTTGTGTCCCAAATAAGATCAGTCCTAATCTATCGCCCACCCGACGTTCAATAAATTGACTGGCAACCCATTTTATTGCTGTTAAGCGATTCACCGTTTCGCCATTAATACGAAAATCCTCATATTTCATACTGCCTGATAAATCAACTGCAATCATCAAATCTCGTCCACTAATCGGTAATTCAATGGGGTCTCCCCACCATTGCGGACGTGCTACTGCAATCACCAAAAAAATCCAAGCTAAGCTTGCAAGCACTAAAGGCCAGCGTTTGACAGAAAGGCGTCCTTCCTCTTGATTCATTGCCTCAAAGTCTTCCATAAAAGGGACACGTAAAGCCGCATTTTTACGTACTGTGACAGGTGCTAATCCATATCTCAATAATAAAGGTAGCGGTAAAATTAAAAATAGCCAAACCCATTCAAAATGTATCATAAACTTATCGCTTTTTTTCCCATAAATTGAGCACTGCACAAAAGAAATCGGCTGTACGCTCTGCATCATAAATAGCCGAATGTGCCTCAGTGCTATCCCACTTAAAACCTGCTGCCCGTACTACTTTAGCTAATACGGTTTGTCCAAAAATAAGACCGCCTAATGTGGCAGTATCAAAGGTACTAAAGCGGTGAAAAGGACTTGTAAGTCCAGTGCGTTGTATCGCAGCATTGATAAAATTCAAATCAAAAGACGG
>DAOVZS010000257.1 GCA_030635005.1 Thiomargarita sp.
GCAAGATCGATTAACAGGCTTGACAACGCAAGATCGATTAACAGGCTTGACAACGCAAGATCGATTAACAGGCTTGACAACGCAAGATCGATTAACAGGCTTGACAACGCAAGATCGATTAACAGGATTGACAACGCTAGATCTCGCTGAACTTAAAGAATATATTAATAAACACGTTCCCTAAAAGGAAAAATAGAGACATTCCCAATCAGACCTATTTTTTAGCAGTCTGATTGGCTCACATAAGCCCCCAACGCCCTTTCCTTCACATCATCCTTAACAATCGGAAACGTGCTTAAAATATACTTAAATTCATCAACCGTCTTCCCATACAAATGGGCTACCCGTGCATCTAATTCAGCACGTATAGTCCCCTGATTTTCAGGAGTGCTCTCACCCGCTTTAATACCCACTTCTTTGGCTAAACATTACAAATCTCGTCAGGCTGTTGTTGTATGATATACTATAAAATCGATTTAAAATATTTTGATACAAATTAAGTTTTAGGGCATTATAAGATTTTTTCATGTTTTAAAATTGAATATGTATTTATAAGCGTTATCAAAATACATGATAACTTATGCTTTAGTACTTAACATATTAATATATGTTTAACGTTTTCTCATCAACAGACATGATCCCTGTTGCTCCAAAAATATACCACATCGTACATGTGGACTGTTTGTCATCGATTATTCAAAACGACTGCTTGTGGTGTGATATAGAGATGCAAAAGCGTCCAAAACTTGGGACAAAGATCGGAATGGAGGATATAAAATCGAGGCGACGTTCTATTTTATTGAAGAGTCACCCTGCATTATATGTAGGTGCATGTGTACCTTTCTATTTTTGTCCTCGTTCAATCATGCTGTATCTCATTAGCCGTGCTAATCATCCTAAACTGTCTTATTGTGACGGACAAATCCCAATTGTACACTTATAATGTGACCTATATACTGTTGTGAAGTGGGCAAATGAAAATAATCAGCGTTGGGCATTTACGCTTTCAAATGCTGGCTCTCGTTATTTCGAGGATCGTTGTGATTTGAGGCAATTAGATCAAATAAACTGGGATGCTGTTCAATCTAAATGGTTTCAAGATAAAAAAGAAGGAAAACAGGCTGAATTTCTTGTAGAGCAGAGATTTCCATGGGATTTGGTTGAACGTATTGGTGTTTTAAAAAAAGAGATATATATGGAGGCAGCACATGCCCTGACTGTCAATCGAAAGAAAGCTAAGACTAAGATCGAAATAAAGACAGAGTGGTATTATGATTGAATATAAAACAGGTAACATCTTGCTCGAGAATACTGAGGCTATCATTAATACCGTCAATTGTGTGGGCGTGATGGGACGTGGTATTGCACTTCAGTTCAAAAAGGCATTTCCAGAGAACTACAAGGTTTATGCCGCTGCCTGCAAACGTAAGGAGGTTCAGCCAGGTCAAATGTTTATTTATGACATGGGGGGGGTCGCGCTTCCGCGTTACATTATCAATTTCCCTACTAAACGCCATTGGCGCGGCAAGAGTCGAATTGAAGATATTGAAGCTGGTTTAAAGACACTGGTTGGAGAACTTAGAATCCGAAGTATAAAATCTGTTGCAATTCCTCCTTTAGGAAGTGGTTTAGGTGGATTAGAGTGGGCGACGGTGCGACATAGGATTGAGCAAGCGCTTGCTAATCTGGATGATATGCGTATTATTATTTTTGAACCGAATAATGCACCTGCTATTGATAATATAGTTCGTAACCAGAAAGTGCCAAATATGACGCCAGGTAGAGCCACTCTTGTAATGTTGATCCATCGCTATCTCGGTGGATTGCTTGATCCATTTGTAACGCTACTTGAAGTGCATAAGTTAATGTACTTTATGCAAGAAGCGGGAGAACCGCTTCGGCTAAAATACACAAAAGCACCGTATGGCCCTTATGCTGAGAACCTGCGTCATGTGTTGCATGTTATAGAGGGACATTTAGTTTCTGGTTATTTTGATGGAGGTGATGCACCCAATAAGCCACTCCAGCTTGTGCCTAGGGCTATAGAGGACGCTGTTGTCTTTCTTGAACAGTATGTTGATACCAAAAAACGTTTGGAAAAAGTGACAAAATTGGTGGAGGGATTTGAATCACCTTTCGGACTTGAGTTGTTAGCCACGGTTCACTGGGTTATAAGGCAAGATAATGTTCATTCGAACAAAGAGATCGTTGAACAGACTTATGCTTGGAATGACCAAAAGCGACAATTTACACGCCGTCAAATTATCTTGGCTGCGGATGTGCTGAAACAAAACGGATGGTGAATTAAAAATATAATATTACATGTATTGCGGTTATTTGTTTAATGAACTTTTTTTATTCTTGCATACACTCATAAGCCCCTAATGCCCTTTCCTTCACCGCATCCTTTACAATTGGAAACGTGCTTAAAATATACTTAAATTCATCAACCGTCAAATCATACACATTGGCTACCAGTGCATCTAATTCAGCACGTATAGTCTCCTGATTTTCAGGAATGCTCTCACCCGCTTTAATACCACTTCTTTGGCTAAATCATAAAATTCTGGAGCGGTGCAAATGAGTTTGTCAGCACGTGTAATGATATTTTTATCGGTGATGCGAGGGAAGGGGAGTTGATAGAC
>DAOVZS010000144.1 GCA_030635005.1 Thiomargarita sp.
CTGAACCAATAAAAGCACCATCCCCTATCGTCGTTTTATACTTATTTGCCCCATCATAATTACACGTAATTGTCCCGGCACCAATATTGACATGACTGCCGATTTCCGCATCACCAATATAACTTAAATGACTTATTTTAGAGCCGTGTGCGACACTCGTTTTTTTAATTTCAACAAAATTACCAATATGTACTTGGGTTCCTAAAACACTGTCAGGACGCAAACGCGCAAAAGGACCAATACGACATTCTGATCCAATCACCACATGATCAATCACACAATGAGATAAAATCTCAACATTAGCAGCAATCGTGGTATCACGTATGACAACATGTGCACCGATAGTCACATTATTACCAATGATAACAGTACCCTCAAAAATCACATCAATATCAATTAATACATCACGCCCCGCTTGCACCGTTCCCCGTATATCAACACGTGCGGGATCACGGACAGAAACACCCCCCAGCATCAGCTGTGTTACCTGTTGTTCCTGATAATGACGTTCTAACAATGCTAAATGTTGACGATTATTAACCCCCATAACCTCATAGCTATTCTCACAGCTTGTCGTATGAATAGGCATATGTTCTGCTACTGCCAAAGTAATAATATCCGTCAAATAATATTCACCTTGAGCATTATCATTTTTTAATAAACCTAACCAACGTCGTAAATGAGCAGCAGGAATCACAAAGATACCCGTATTGACCTCTTTAATTTTTTTAATCTCATCATTAGCATCTTTTTCTTCCACAATACGAACGATGTTGCCTTGAGCATTACGTATAATACGCCCATAGCCTGTCGGATTATCGAGCATCACAGTCAGTACCCCAAGACTATGGGCATCCACTTTCGAATATAATACCTCAAGTGTTGTGGGCTTAATTAAAGGCACATCACCACATAATACTAACACCATTGCATCATCTGAAATATTAGGTATTGCTTGCGCAACAGCATGTCCTGTGCCTAATTGTTCAGCTTGTTCAACCCATACAATATCAATATCAGTCAATTCTTGTTGAACTTGTGCCCCTTTATAACCATAAACAACATGTATATCCGAAGGATTTAATGCTAAAGCACTCTCAATAACACGACGAATCAATGACTTATCAGCAACTTTGTGTAAAACTTTAGGAAGCTCAGAATGCATACGTTTTCCAAGCCCAGCTGCAAGAATAATAATAGAAGAGATAATTTTAACCATAACAAGAAAAAGATAGTAATATAATAGCATTGAAAAATACTGCTGTTATTTCAAACAGCCTAAAAATTAAACTTGAGTTTTTACTATGACACGATTTATTTTTATTACCGGTGGTGTTGTTTCATCACTAGGCAAGGGGATTACCTCTGCATCACTGGCAGCTATCCTTGAAGCACGTCAACTTAAAGTGACCTTACTCAAACTGGATCCCTATATTAATGTAGATCCCGGAACCATGAGTCCATTTCAACACGGTGAAGTTTTTGTCACAGATGATGGTGCAGAAACCGATCTTGATTTAGGGCATTATGAACGATTTGTACGTGTTACCATGACACAAAAAAATAATTTTACAGCAGGACGAATTTATGAACAAGTCATTCGCAAAGAACGCCGAGGAGATTATTTAGGCGCCACTGTACAAGTCATTCCTCACATTACAGATGAAATCAAACAGGCTATCTTGGAAACAGCAAAAGGCATGGATGTGATCATGGTGGAAATTGGCGGTACAGTAGGAGATATTGAATCCTTACCCTTTTTAGAAGCCATTCGCCAATTAGCATGCGAATTAGGAAAAGAACACGCCCTCTTTATCCATCTCACTTTATTACCTTATTTACCCACAGTCGGTGAACTCAAAACAAAACCGACACAACATTCGGTGAAAGAATTACGTTCTATTGGGATACAACCCGATATTTTACTCTGCCGTTCTGAGCATCCTTTACCAGAGAATGAAAAGAAAAAGATTTCTTTATTTACCAATGTTGAAGAACGTGCTGTTATTTCAGTATTAGATGCTGATTCAATTTATCGCATTCCCTTATTATTACATCAACAAGGATTAGATACTATTGTATGTGATAAATTACAATTAAACAAACCAACTGCTAACTTGTCTGAATGGGAAAATGTTGTATTTGCAATGGATCATACCAATATGCAAGTTAATATAGCCATGGTTGGAAAATATATAGAATTAACAGATGCTTATAAATCAATTAATGAAGCCTTAAAACACGCTGGCTTACAAACACACACGCAAGTTAATATTATTTATATAGATTCAGAAGAAATTGAACAAGCAGATTTGAAATATTTTAAAAATATTGATGCGATTTTAGTTCCCGGAGGTTTTGGAGAACGGGGTATTGAAGGGAAAATCTGTAGTGCACAATTTGCCCGAGAAAATAATATTCCTTATTTAGGAATTTGTTTAGGATTGCAAGTCGCTATCATAGATTTTGCAAGAAAAATAGGTTTAGAAGGGGCACATAGCACAGAATTTAATCCCAAAACAGAGCATCCCGTCATTGCCTTGATCAGTGAATGGATGACAGCATCGGGTCAAATAGAAGAACGTGATGAAAAAACAGATAAAGGCGGCAGCATGCGCTTAGGAGGACAAACCTGTCATCTCATGAAAGGCAGCAAAACGTACGACTTATATGGCAAAGAGATCATCCGAGAACGTCATCGCCATCGTTATGAAGTCAATAATAATTATCTGGGAATGTTACGACAAGCTGGCTTAATATTTTCTGGTATGTCAACCGATAAAAATCTCGTAGAAGTCATAGAAAATGGTCATCATCCGTGGTTTATTGGCTGTCAATTTCACCCTGAATTCACATCGACCCCACGTGATGGACATCCTTTATTCTCTGGTTTTATTCAAGCAGCACGTGATCAAGCTAATAAAACATTATAACATAAAAAAAGAAAAATCACAAAATACATCAAAAATGATACTTAATAATTTACTTTAACTATCAACTATAAATTTTTGATGTTATTAAAGTTATTGATTTAAATGGGATAAAGTGAATAATGCAAATATCAGGTCTAAATTAATAGAATTTTAGTATTGATATTTTTATAAAGGCAGTTTATCTTGTAATCACTCAAAACACTGAAAATAGAGAACTTGAGATGAAAACTTATTTAGTAGGACGTGATCATCATATTGCTGATATTGTTATTACTGATGCAGATCACTCTGTCAGTAATATTCATTTAGAACTTAAAGAAGAATCCAACGGTAAATATTGTATTATTGATTGTAATACCTTTAATGCAACTTTTCGTAAACAAGGCGGGCGTTGGGCACCTGTAAAACAAACTTATGTATATCGTGATGATTTATTATTACTGGGTGGAAAATATCAAACGAGTGTCAGGAAATTATTATCCATGCGTAAAGGATTATTAACAGAACAGCTTAAAAAAACATCGCATCATCACTCGTATATTGGAGTAAGGCGTGATCCTAAAACAGGTGTTATCATGCCTCGAAGATTTTGAATCATATAATTTAAAAATTAATAAGATAAATTTTAAGCTTTAAACAGGGCTAAAGTGCATCCTTTTTTAGCCCTTCACATTTAAAAATTATACTTAATAAAAGTACACATCCGTTGTGCTGCCTCAATACATTTTTCAAGCGGTTCCACTAAAGCAATACGAATACGATTATTGCCTGGATTCACACCTACAGAATGACGTGATAAAAAGCTACCGGGTAACACTGTGATATTTTGTTGTTCAAATAATTTACGTGCAAATTCCTCATCAGGAATAGGCGTAAGTGGCCACAAATAAAATCCTGCAGAGGGACGTGTCACAGACAGGACAGGGGTCAAAATATCCATCACTGCCTCATATTTCTGTTGATATAAAGCCCGATTATCTTGAACATGCACTTCATCTGCCCAAGCCACAATACTGGCTTCTTGCACCGCTAATGGCATAGCACTCCCATGATACGTACGATACAGAAAAAATTTCCGTATAATCTCAGCATCACCCGCCACAAAACCAGAGCGTAAACCTGGTGCATTAGAACGTTTAGACAAGCTATGAAATACAACACAACGCCGATAATCTAAACGCCCCAAAGTCGCACAAGCCTGCAATAATCCCACAGGGGCTTGCTTGTCATAAATTTCAGAATAACATTCATCAGCTGCTATAATAAAATCATATTTATCTGCACGTTCAATTAAATCCTGTAAAGTAGACATATCCAAGACAGAACCTGTAGGATTATTAGGAGAACACAGATACAATAATTGACAACGTGACCATAAAGAATCAGGAACAGCAGCAAAGTCGGGTTGAAAATGAGTCTTTTCTACACAATTAATATAAAAGGGTTTTGCGCCAGCCAATAAAGCAGCCCCCTCATAAATTTGATAAAAAGGATTGGGCATTAAGACGACTGGATCTGGCTGGTGACGATTAATAACACATTGTGCAAAGGCAAACAGTGCCTCTCGTGTACCATTAACGGGTAAAATCTGAGTATTAGGATTAAGACTTTCTTTTGGAAGAATAAAGCGTTGCATTAACCAATGTGCTATACTAATACGTAAAGATTTTAAACCTAACGTATTCGGATATTTAGAAATACCGTCTACTAAAGCAGTAGTCATACTACTGATGATAAAATCAGGAGTCGCATGTCGTGGCTCTCCAATAGACAAATTAATGGCACTTAGGTGCGAAGGGGCTACAGAGTTCTTTTTAAGTTTTGCTAATTTTTCAAAAGGATAAGATTGTAGTAACTTAAGTGCAGGATTCATAATAATGAGAGTTATATTAAAGTATAAGTAAATCACCCATATTATACATGGTTGTTACTCATACATTAATCCTCTACACTATTATAAGATAGTTTTTTAGACTCAAATGGGCTTTATGCCCATTTTTTTTTGATAATGACTCTTAAAAACTATTAAAAAATGGGCTTTATGCCCATTTTTTAATTATGGACATATTGCAACATGTCCAAGAACGTAACATAATAATGGTGGTGGATGGAAAATAAGTTTATCTTTAGCACAAATAATGAATTGGAGTGATTTATGAATAAAGAAATTCTTTTAGTCGTGGATATGGTATCTAACGAAAAAGGCGTGAGTAAAGAAGTTATTTTCAATGCCTTAGAATGTGCTATCGCAAGTGCCACCAAAAAACATTATAATAATACTATCGATGTACGTGTAGACATTGAACGGAGAACCGGTGATTATAAAGCATATCGTCGTTGGCTAGTCGTCGACGATGAGAATATAGATTTATCTGATACACAAATTAATTTAACAGAAGCACAAATAGAAAATCCCGATATTTCTGTCACAGAATATATTGAAAAAGAAATAAAATCTGTTAGTTTTGACCGCATTGGTGCACAAACAGCCAAACAAGTTATTATACAAAAAATACGAGAAGCAGAACGGGTTCAAATTTTTGAAGCTTATAAAGAGCGGCAA
>DAOVZS010000177.1 GCA_030635005.1 Thiomargarita sp.
AAAGGACGCGTTGCGTCCTACAACGCAGCGCGTTGTGTTAGGCATTCCCACGCTGGCGCGTGGGAACGAGCAATTTATGTTTAATTTCAACGAGTTATATCTTAAGTTAAGGGCAGTGACCCAAAAGGTGGGATGTTAATTTATACGAATTGTCGTAATATCCCAACTAAGATAATATCAAGCAATTGCAAAGCAATAATCGCAAAGATCGGAGAAAAATCCATCCCTTGCATGGGGGGCATTTTTTGACGTACAATACGTAAGATGGGGTCTGTAAGCTGATATAAAATCGTATTCAATGGATTATATGTATTTTGAGATATCCAACTAAAAATGGCTTGAATCACTATCGCAAAAATAAAGATATAAATGAATAATGACAATAAATCAGCAAGTGACACGATAAATAATGTCATGATACTAACATCGTATCCAGATAATCCTGCGATTAAGCCTATTTCTAGCATTTTTAACGCTAACATTAGGGTAATCGCTGCGATATCAATACCACGCCAACTGGGTATAAAATTATAAACTAAGCTCAAAAGAGGCGTTGTTAAGCGCCACAACATTTGTTGAATGGGATCATTATGAATACTTACCCGTAACCATTGCATCAAAAAACGCAACATTAAGAGCAAAATATACAGTCCAAATGCTGTGTTAATTAAAAATACCAAAGCACTGATCAATGGACTTAACACTGTTATTGTTCTCCAAATTGTTTGGATAAATTTATCGCACGTTGTTGTGCGACTTGTAGGGCGTCATCAAATAACTTTTGCATGCCGCCTGCTTGTAATACGTTAATGGCTTGTTCAGTCGTGCCCCCTTTAGATGTGACACGTGCACGTAAAGTAGCCGCATCTTCATTACTTTCTAAGGCCATTTTTGCAGCTCCAAATGCTGTCTGTAGGGTGAGTAAACGGGCACTTTCTTGTGGTAATCCTAAATTAATCCCTGCTTTTTCTAAGATTTCCATCATTAAGAAAAAATAGGCAGGTCCACTTCCTGATAAGGCAGTAATGGCATCCATTTGCGTTTCATCTTTTACCCATAGCGTTAATCCCACTGCACGTAGAATATTTTCTGCTAATTCACGTTGTGCATCACTCACATATTGACCTGCACATAAAGCAGAAGCGCTGCTTTGTACTAAAGCGGCTGTATTAGGCATGACACGTACTATAGGTAACTTCTGATGCGTACCCCCGAGCCACCGCTCTAAATCTGTAATACCAATGCCAGCTGCAATACTAATAAATAAAGGGTTTTTGGGAAGCTGTGCTGTGGCGATAGATTTCGCAATTTCTGTTAATATTTGTGGTTTGACAGCTAGTACAATGACATCAGCCCCATCTATTGCTGTCAGATTATCAGTGTAACGTCGTACAGCAAATTGAGAAGCCAAGGGCTCAGGATGGGGATCAGCGATCCGTAGTTTTCCGGTATCAAAACCTGTTTTAATCAGTCCACCAATGAGACAGCTTGCTATATTGCCGCCGCCGATAAAAGTTATTATGCTGTTTTTCATGGATATTTAAAAATGTTAGAAATAAATTGATTCAATTTTAGTGTCAGGATACAAAACAAGCGTTACCTTGTCGTACAAATGGAGGAGAGACGACTTGTGCATTTAAAGGTTTATCACGTATCATCACCTGTACGTGTTCATATTTCCCCTGTGCAACCCGTGCAAAACCAATGGAGAGCCCTAAAGTCGGTGAAAATGTGCCACTGGTAATCGTGCCTATTGACTTGCCATCCACACAGACTGTTTGATGTGCCCGTAAAATACCTTTATCTCGCAATACTAAGCCAAGCATCATTTTTTTGCGTGTTTGATCTTGCAA
This sequence comes from Thiomargarita sp., assembly GCA_030635005.1. Classification (GTDB taxonomy): domain Bacteria; phylum Pseudomonadota; class Gammaproteobacteria; order Beggiatoales; family Beggiatoaceae; genus DAOVZS01. The sequence goes on from DAOVZS010000177.1 coordinate 1,854, forward strand.
GGCGTGACATCCGATAAAATGTCGTTCTTTATCTTTAAAAGACACTGTCCATCCTAAACCAGATTCAAAAGGAGAAGAATGCTCATCGAGATCTGTGCCATATAATTTCATCCCTGCTTCAAGTCGTAGTGTATCACGTGCCCCCAGTCCCACGGGAGCAACCCCCGCTGTGAGTAAGGAATCCCAAAAAACAGCGACGTCTTGTTGGGGTAAAATAATTTCAAAACCATCTTCACCGGTATAGCCTGTTCGTGCGACAAATATATCATGTTTATGCCATACTGCACAAAAATGTGCGGGGATAGGCAATGATTTTGGTAATAAAGGCTTTATTTTTTCTGCTGCTTTTGAACCTTGTATCGCCAGTATGGCATGTTCTACACATTCACAGACCTCTACCTTAAATGCTTCGGCATGTTGACGTATCCACAGTAAATCTTTTTCACGTGTGCTTGCATTGACAATAATACGAAATTGCGTTTCTTCTTGAAAATACACAATTAAATCATCAATGATCCCTCCTTGTTCATTCAACAAACAACTATACAATGCTGTGCCTGTCTTGTTTAAACGTCCCACATCATTCGCTAACAAATAACGCAAAAATTCTCGCACGCGTTGTCCCTTCAAATCAATAATCGTCATGTGTGATACATCAAATACACCGACTGAACGGCGCACCTGATGATGTTCATTGATTTGAGAGCCATAATGTAAAGGCATATCCCAACCGCCGAAATCGACTATTTTGGCATTGGATTGTAAGTGCTGTTGATATAGCGGTGTTTTTCTACCCATAAAATTATTTATTATAACTGATCTAATGTAGACATACATTTAGGAATATTAAAGTATAAAGTTTTAAAATGTGTCAAAATCAGAATTATTCCCCTATTTTATTTTTATCTTTTTATTGCTGTTATGAACTTAAAACGTGTTTGCTTTATATGTCTAGTATTGATGGCTTCAAACGCTCATGCTAATGAAAAATTTTATCGTAATGCATTTGGGATATTAACCAGTGCTGTTTGGCGTTATCAAGAACCTTTTGTATTTAAAGATCTGACCCCAGTTCCTAATAATAATCCTTATCCTGAGCCACAACCAAAACGTGATCGTCCGCAACGTCTTGCACTTAATGCAGCCGAAACAAAACTTTATGTCACTTTAGCAGGCACTGAAGCCTTTCCAGGTAATGAAATTGCAGTGATTGAGGTGGCTACAGGTAAGCTTATTAAGCGTATTACAGTGGGATCTCGACCTTATGTCTCCGTACTCCATCCCAATACACAATTTCTGCTTGTCATTAATGAATTATCTAATTATGCGACAGTTATTGATACGCTTACTGATAAGGCAGTGGGAAAAATTCCTTTAGATTACTATTGCCAAGGGCTTGTATTTTCTAAAGACGGCAAAAAAGCATGGATAGCCAATCGCTATCTTGATCAAGTACTGGTTTTGGATATCCCTAATGACATACTCAATGCCAAAATTCAAGTCATTGGTGGATTTGATGCTCCTATTTTTTATGGTATGCAAGAGATTTCTGAAAATCTAAAAAAAGAACTCATGGCACGAGGATTTGCACTTGCGGATATTCAAAATGCTCAAAAAAAAGGAACAGGTGGGATTAATGCCATCTTAAGATCTCGGTGTAGTCGTTGTCATAATGAAGCAGCGGGTGGTTTTGTTGCAGGTGCCAATCAAACCTTAAATTTTCTGTCAGCAGTAGAAAATAGCGTACCCGGGAAGCCTTTTGAAAGTATCTTACTCAGGGCAGTATTGCCACAAAGTCTCGGAGGATTTGGCGATCAAAAAAGATCACATGAATATCATCCCGGCGGAATGTTATTTGAAAAAGATGATCCCGAATTAGCTCAGATCGTGACTTGGATCAAAAATGCTGCGAGAGGACCGGGTATTCCCGTCGGTCATCAAGGCAGTAATCCAAAAGATGTCGCTTTAAGTGCTGATGAAAGATATCTATTTGTAGGTAACACCGGTACGATGGATATTGCCATTATTGATACCAAAACAAACTATCAAGTAGGGGCGATTTATACACAAAATGTTGTCAGTTATTTAATGATTGAAGATGATATGTTATTGGTATTCACAATGGGCGTTGGTTTTGGGACTGCGAAAGAACGTGATCCTTATGGCGGGGAAACTTGGGATCGTTCTCATCCAGCGGCTCAATTCTCTGTATTACGTGATCTCAAAACTACTGATGTCAAACCGATTGCGTCACAATTTGTTTTAGGACCTTTTGATGCTGTGGATGGGACTTGGAATATCAAAATGCGGGATATTCAAAATGATATTATCGCCATTGATTTATCGCTGCTTAAAATTCCAGAATGGCACCCCGATATGACGTTAGATTATATTTTAAGGGTGAATAAATATGAATCTCATCCAGAATGGATAAGATATACCTCTGATACAGCGGAAGCCACTACAGGAGATGTTAAAGGCGATATCCCGCCAGAATTGCAAAGAGTGCATGGGGCTTTTCCAGAATGGGCGGTGATTCATGATGATAAAATGTATGTCACCATGGCAGCCACGTTTGAAGTGGTTGAATGGCAGATTAATCGAAAAGCACGGTTTCCTTCAGAACGGCTTGTTCCATTAAGAACCTTTAAAACGGGTTTACGACCAGTAGGGCTTGTGATCACTCATAAAGGAATGCTGTTTGTAGCGAATGAACTTGAAGAAAACATCTCCATGATTGATCTGAGTACTGGAGATGAGACAAAAATCTCTATCGGACCTTTATCTCGTCCGCCTTTAGATACGGATACCGAAAAAGGAGAATTAATTGCACATTCCACTGTTTTTTCAGTAGATGGAGATACTTCTTGTTTACATTGCCATTATCGTGAT
>DAOVZS010000174.1 GCA_030635005.1 Thiomargarita sp.
AAACTCAAACAAAAGAATTAAATCGTTTAATCCGTAAACAACTCATTGAAATATCTCAAACACAACGGGCAGTTGAATTGCAAGCGATACTGCATACTCAAGACCATCTTAATGACGAACCAGAACACACTGCTGATTCTATTGAAAAATCAGCACAAGAACAACAGTCAATCTTAAAGAGTTTTAAAAAGTTTTCATAAGGCTACGACATGCTCTACTAAGCATTGCACCGTTTCTGCTCCTCGAAATCTATTGATACTCAATTTATATGCCAATTTAACACGAGTCACATTGGCTGGCCAATCCGTATCTAGCGTATTAAACGCGATAGCATCAACTGTTTCGGTACTTTCAGGAAAACATACTTGCATTTTTAAGTGTTTATCTTTGAGTATACGACGAGAACGTAATTCAAATTCTCCTTCAAAAATAGGTTCTGGGAAATTTTGCCCCCAAGGAGTGAGTGTGCTTAATGTTTTTGCAAATTCTAAATTAAAATCTTCCTTTGATAAAGTACCATCACTCTCAATAATACCTTTTAAATCATCACGAAACAAATATTGACGTACTTCTGCATCAAAGGCGTCTTGAAATGCTTCAAATTCTGTCTGTAAGATCGTTAATCCTGCAGCCATCGCATGTCCCCCGAAATGCACAATCATATTGGGATGTTTCATGTGAATGCTTGCCAGTATCTCGCGAAGATGTACTTTTTCAACAGAACGTCCTGATCCTCTGATACAATCATTTTTATCATAGGTAAAAATAATGACAGGGCGATGAAAATCTTCTTTGATACGTGATGCGAGAATGCCAATAATCCCTTGATGCCATTTTTTGTTTAATAAACACAATCCGATTGGTATATCATGATGTTCTTCTTGTATAGCAATCATTTTTAAAGCTTCTTGCAGCATTTTGTCTTGTAATAAAAGACGCTCTTGATTGAATGTCTCGAGTAATTCAGCATGTTGCCTTGCTTCAAGAATATTGTGACTTAATAAGCATGCAATACTATATGAGATATCATCTAAACGCCCAGCAGCATTCAAACGCGGTCCTATTTTAAATCCAAAATCAGAAGCCATGATATGATATTGATCACATTTAGAAATTTCTAGTAACGCCAGAATGCCAGGACAACAGATTCCTGTTCGTATACGTTGTAATCCTTGTGCAATTAACAGGCGATTATTATAGTCCAAAGGGACGACATCTGCGACGGTGCCTAAAGCGACTAAGTCGAGTAACAAGGCAAGCTTAGGTTCTGGAATCTTTTGTGTGGTAAACCAGCCACTTTCTCGCAAATGTGCCCGTAAAGCCATCATCACATAAAAAATGACACCTACGCCACACAGATGTTTACTTGGGAAATTATCCCCATCTTGTCTTGGGTTGACAATGGCATCTGCTGCTGGCAAGACATTTCCTGGTAAATGATGATCAGTAATCAAGACACGCATGCCCTCTTGTTTCGCTGTTTCTACGCCTGCAATGCTAGAAATCCCATTATCGACTGTGATTAACAGATCAGGCGTTGTGCCAGGTGGCGTGTGTCTTAGAAAATCACCCCTTAAGGCATGTTTAACAATATCAGGGGTTAAACCATAGCCATTTTTTTCTCGATGAGGGACTACAAAATCTACTTTTTGCCCGCCCATTTGGCGTAATGCTTTGAGTGCAACGACACAACTGGTTGCCCCATCGACATCATAATCAGCTATAATAATAATACGGGCTTGTGTCTGTAAAGCCTCACTTAATAACGTAACTGCTTTTGTGATGTCAAGTAATGAGTGATAAGGCAGCAAATTTTGCATGCTATAATCCAATTCCTTGATATTTTTAACCTCACGGGCTGCCAGTATCTTTTTAATCACTGGATGTAAGGTATTGGGTAGCTTTACATGATCACATAAAGATCGACGTTTTATAATTTTGTCCATTAAAATATAAACCTATATTGTACGCACTAAAAACGCACATATGAATAAATCGTATTATAATACAATACCTTGGGGCTTGTCTTTCGTTGATTCCAAAGGAAAAATAATAGGTATTATAGCATTAATACTCTCTTTGCTTATTATTCTGATGTCATTTTACTTATCAGGTATTTATCAAGTAAAAAAGATAGAAACATTTTTTCATCTTTACAACACAGACACTCATATCGCTTTGGAAGGGATTACGTGGCATCTAAGTTATCATGAGTTTAGAGATCATTATCAAAAATACCTTGAAAGTCATGATGAGGCTTTAATACCTCAAATAGAACATGATTTCAAAAAACTTTATTTAAACCTTGAAACTTATGACACATTAAAATTATCAAAAGAAGAAAACATAGCCCTTTCAAAACTCATCGCAATCCTTGATAAAAAATATAATACGTTTAAAAGGGCACAAACCAACTTACCTATTGATGATGTCAATAGTCATGACAGTGCATCACAATCCATTTCTCTCATTATAACAAAAGCGTATCAGCGTGCTCAAATACAAAAAGAACGGACAGAAAATGAATTACACCAGACGGCACGATTCTTTATACTAGAAGGCTTTATTATTCCTATTCTTTTTCTGATCAGTGCGGTGATTTTTTTATTTATAAAAACACTTTTAACAACGAATAAAAAACTCTATTCTGCCTTCACACAACTGCAAACGGTAGAAAATGCCTTGAAACGTGCTAAGGAAAAGGCAGAATGTGCCAGCAAATCCAAAAGCGAATTTCTTGCCAATATGAGTCATGAAATACGTACGCCTTTAAACGCGATTATTAATTTCACATATCTCATTCTACAAACACGATTGACTGAAAAACAGCATGATGATTTAAGTAAAGTTGAATATGCTGCCCAAGCTCTTTTAAGATTGATTAATGATATCCTTGATTTTTCAAAAATTGAAGCAGGTAAGCTCGCCTTGGAACATGTTGAATTGGATGTTCATGAGATTTTATCAGATGTTTCAGACATTACTAAAATAAAAGTCAATAGTGTTGCAATGTTCTTTTCAGTGTCTCCTAATATCCCCCACTTTTTAATGGGCGATCCTTTTAGATTGAGACAAATTTTGCTCAATTTGACGAATAATGCTTTAAAATTTACTGAAACGGGTAAAGTAGTTATTAGTATTGATGTGGTCAAAAAAGATCTTAAACATATTACATTAATTTTTTCAGTGAGTGATACTGGTATTGGACTCACTTCTGAACACTTATCAACTTTATTTCAAGAATTTACCCAAGCCGAACATGCTACGACCCGTAAATATGGAGGAACTGGATTAGGTTTGGCGATTAGTAAGCGATTGGTTGAGATGATGGGCGGCAAAATCAGTGTCAAAAGTGAATATGGAAAAGGCAGCGTTTTCAGTTTCACAGCACAATTTTCTTTGCTGTCTCAAAAAATGATCGCACAACTCTCTAAGTGTCAAGAACAGCACAAGATCTCAATACAATCCCCGAAAACAGTCTTTACGATTCCAAATCTTCAGGGATACCGTTTGTTATTAGTTGAAGATGATATGATTAATCAACAACTTGCTAAAGAGATTTTGGGAAATACAGGGATTATTGTTGAGATTGCAAGTGATGGGGCAAGTGCGATACAAAAATTGGATACGGGGTTTGATGGTGTTATCATGGATTTACAGATGCCTGACATGGATGGTTATGAAACGACAGCTATTATTAGAAAAACATTTGATCAAAAAACATTACCTATTATTGCCATGACAGCTAATGTCATGAAGGGAGTTCGAGAAAAATGCCTTGCAGCGGGTATGAATGATTATGTTAGTAAACCGATTCAGATTAAAGAATTATTTCAGTGTTTATCGCAATGGTTTCCCCCTAAAATAGACACCGTACCCAAAAAAATGAATCAAGATATTGTTCTTAATTTACCCGGTATTGACAGTTCACAAGCGTTAAGACGATTAAATGGGAATGTCGCATTATTTAAAACACTGTTGATTGATTTTAAAGAACATTATAGTACTTTTATTGAAAAGATACAGGCTGCACTTGCCCGAAATGAGATGAATATTGCTAAAGATTTATCTCATAATTTAAAAGGTGTGGCTGGAAATCTCAGTGCAATTGCCCTGTTTAATGCGGTGAAATCTTTTGAAAAGGCCCTTAAGAACGGACAAGATGAACATATTCAAACAGGCTTAAAAACATTGGAATCAGCATTATTATCCATTTTAGACACCGCACAAATGATAGAAAATACGCAGATAAGCATATCCTCCCCACCAATTGAACATCATCTCCCCACACTTTCTTTGGTTCTTTCTCTGATGAAAGAACTTGATACTGCGCTGATTCAAAATAACATGAATGCCTATAAAATCTTTAAAACATTGAAAACCCAATTACCTCAGCCACAACTGGAAGATGAGGCTTTAAAACATTTAGAACAGAATATTTTTTCCTTAGATTTTAAAACAGCAGATAAAATCCTTCATACCATTGCAAACACATTTGATATGACACTTTGAATTTACGCATCTTAAATTGTTCTCTGGATTACTTTTAAAAAAGGATAAGTCAAAGTCACTCTTGGTTGTGCCTTATCCATTCTTAAAAATAATCCCTGTAGTTTACAACATTATAACTACACGGATTGTATTTAAGCAAGGATAAATCAAAAGCACAACAATGCTTCGCTTGTGCCTTATCCTTGCTTAAATATAATCCGTGTAGTTTACTCTCCTAAATCTCAGGAGAGCAATTACTTATCATTAATATAAATTAATTTTATAGAACATTATCCT
>DAOVZS010000225.1 GCA_030635005.1 Thiomargarita sp.
GTTACAAAAGTGATAAATTCTTGAAATATCGGATAATCATGTATCAAATTTGAGGGAATACATAAAGAATAGCCAATGCCATTATGTTTTATATGTTTAATATAGGGGGTCTGACCATTATTATGTGTTATTTGTCCCCCTAAATAATTAAGTACACCCATAATACCAGGTTCTTCAATCTTGAGTTCAAAAAATGTATGACCATCCCAATGATGCTTGCTGTGTCTAATATTTTGCAGTAAACGGGAAGTAGCCAATTCTACATTAATAGTATCCCTTAGTGTGTCATTCTCTTGTTCAACAGCCTGATAAATATAGTCAAATATTTGAGGATCTACCACCGTTGGATCTGTTAAATAATGATCAACCATGCGTACTAATAAACGATCAAGATGATTTTCAGCAATGGGTACTCCAATACGATTTTCTATCATCCATGTTTTGGGAGAAGTGCCTGTTTGATTCCAGTCAATTCGTATCAAAGATAAATCTAATCTGTCCGCTTTAAAATCATACACCAAAAAACGTTCTGTCCCTGTTTTTGCTTGTGTACGTTCTTGACAATAATGATACACAAGCATATCAGATGCTGTGATGCCATGAGTGTAATCTTTTAAAACAATCCCTAAGGGTAATGCATGTAAATCATCATGATGTGTCCACTCTAATTTTTCTGGAATATTTGAAATCTTGTTTTGATATGCATCATAAGCGACTACAATCCAGTGACTGATTACATCAAGGTATTTTTTTAAGAATTGATTTTTAATAATAAAAATCTTGTTTTGGTAAGACACCATTTTCTCCTATCGCCCAAGGGGGGCTTGCAGTCAAATAACTGCTCATCGCACGATATTCAAACTTAAAACCCTGATTGTGGGTATTGAGCAGTGTAATGATATTTCCTTTTCTGGTCACAAATAAGTAGGGATTGTCTTCCCAATGCCAATGACGATAATATTGTTTTAAAGGAAGATGCAAATAGCGCTGTAATGAATTGAAATCTGTTTTAGAATTAGGAAGATGATGTGCTATTTGTACCAAACAAAAAGTGCTGTTACCCCTTAAATCAATCCCACCCATTTTGTTCCAATCTTGTTCAAGCACTAAAATATTTGTATCATCACATAAAATAGCTAAGTGCGGTGTTTGAATATGAGAGATATTTTTCCAAGTCATCGTACTTTTAAGGGGATTATTGTTAAAATGATGCCCCGCTTTTGGAAATTTTGTTTCAACACGTTCTTGTAAATTCGGCCATAAAGCATCATTTCCTGAAATCAGCACTGTATTAATATCTTGTGTTTTAAGCCCAGCACCTTCTAATAATGTATCCAGAAGATTCTCTGTAATAAACGTCATAAAATCTTTTATTAAAGGGTACTCATGTACTTCGTATGAGGGAATATTCAAGAAATACCCCAGTTTTGAGTGTTCAATGAACGTTTGATACCGCTTATTTTGTTGTATTCTGCCGAAATAATCAATAAGTCCAATCGTATTGGGGGCTCCAATCTTGACACGAAAAGGCATTTTACCATCCCATTGATGTTTGGAATCTCTAATATGTTGCCATAAACGGGTAGTCGCACGTCGCTGTTTGATAGTATCAATAGCATTATCTTCTTCCGATATAGCAACGATAGGATAATGATAATGAAAAGATTTCGGATGAGCTATTTTTTGTGCTCTGAGATGGTGATCAACGAGGCGTGCTAATAAACGATCCAGATAATTACCCGCTATTGGGACTTCTAAATGATGTTCTATCCGCAATTTTTCAGGAAATTTACGCGCGTGATGCCAGGTAATTTGCATTAAAGAGAGTTCTAATGTGCCTGCTCTCAAATTATAGACCAATACACGTTCTAAGCCATTTTTTTGCTGTTTGTTTGCAAGACACTTCTGACAATAATGAGACACATGTGATACATTGATAATATCAGTACGTTCTTTTAAAGTCACCCCTACGAGTTGATTTAAGGTTAGTAATTTTAAAAAAGGACGTGATGATTTCGGTGATACTTGCGAAGTAGTGGTCTGATGATACTTTTTAATCAGTGTTTTTATCAATATAAAGGCTAAAATCACGCATACGATTAAAATAATGAGATCACGCACCCAAGAAATGATGACAATAAGAGTATGGCTATGTTCTTCCGTCTTGAATTCTTTCTTGGTAGGCTGTATGTCTAGTTGTATGTCTTTTTTTACCTGCACTTTGTTTTGAGGTTGTGTCAATTTTTGAGCAATCGTTGTATGCACCAACCAAGCTAATTGTTTATCTGAATGATGCTTATAGGGATTATTTTTATTGCTTTGTATGCTTAATCGATAGATATCACGCTTTTTCCCTGCAAAATGAATAGAATTGAATATCATAGAGGGGTTTGATATGATATTTTCAAGTTTAGATATGTATTGATTATTCAAGTCTAATGTTAAATGAGGATATTTACTTGTTAACCAATATTTTATTTCTGATTGAAAATCAACATGATCTTTGGAGTGAAATACAAACACATTCAATAAATTAATACCATATTTTGGATCTGTTAAAAAATCTCTTATTTTGTTCAGTTCATATCGACAATAGATATGTTTTTTGCTTGAAACCACGTATTTTTCCCAAACAATAAGGCATCCTGCTGTGTTTTTATTATTAGCCAGTTTCGCAAAAGCAATTTCAAAATCAGCGATAAAAATAGATTGAACCTTATGTTCTTTTGGAATATCCTCTGTGAGTGTCAATTTTTTTTCAGAAACTATCAATTTCTCAGTGACAGCCAGTTTTTTTTCTGCGATTATCTGAGCATAGGAACGTTTTTGCAGGGGAGATTTCTTAGCAATCGCAGTATGTACCAACCAAGAAAATTGTTTTTTTGGTTGAGTTTTGGCATATGGATTATTTTTATTGTTGTGTATCTCTATGTGATAAATATCACGTTTTTGTGTTTCAAAAATAATCTTTGATCTAGATTCATTCTTTAAACCTGTGATCAGTTGTCCCAGTCTTTGAGGCGTATTCCTAGCTATTTTTAGATTTGGATACAGAATTTTAAGCCATTTTCTGATAGCATTTATTAAAGAAAATGTCTCTGTGTATCTCGTTAATTGAATACTGCCATCCATCCAAAAAGAATGCTCTATTGATACGCTCTTCTTTCTTTTTTTACTAAACATGAGATCATATTGACAATAGACATTTTTGACAGCATATTCCCACACAATAAGACATCCTGCTGTATTCTCACCTTTGGTGACTTTCGCAAAAGCAATGTCTAATTCTGCTGGAAAA
>DAOVZS010000259.1 GCA_030635005.1 Thiomargarita sp.
GATTACACAATTTGAACAGGCAGGTGCTGATAAAAAATCACTCGAACGCTTAAATGTATTATTAATGGTGAAGCAAGCAGATGCTGACAATATTGATCGTTTAGTCAATATACTCATAGAAGTCTGGGATTTGGTTAAATATTATCTTCCTGAATATATAGGTCATTTAGCTTATAAAACGATATCTTACACTTGGAAAAATAATGATAAACGTTTATTGATGTTAAAAAACGGGGCACATAAACTTGAAAACCCTACAAAACAATTAGACTTATGGCTTAAGTGTTTAGCACTAGAAACACCCTTAACACAATCTATTCCCATAGAAGAATGCCATTATATCAACAATACAATCTTAACATTTTCTCAACTGGTATTTACGCATAATGGACAGGGCATAGTAGAGACATTACGTGAACCTGTTGAACGCATCGTAACAAAATGGAAAAAGGATGATTCTATATTATATATATGGTTTTATAATGCACGTCATAACGTAGAACCCTTACTTCAATTAACACAAAATACGCAACAGATCGCAATAGACATTAAAACACAGCTCATTCAATTAACTGATATTTCTAACATAGATTTAGAAAAAGCGCGTATCAGGCTTAATCTACTACAAATGAAATGGAAATGTTTATCCTTATATACAAATTTATTGGACTTTCCACCCGCACAGCCCATTATAATGCCAGAAATTGTAAATGAAGTGGATGACTTATTGTGTCAATTGACCCGTATGAAACAAAATTTAAAATATTTAGCAGAGGCGGATTTACGCACACTGCACAATCAAAGTATATTAGAAACAGCACACACAAAACTGAAAACGATATTGAAAAATTTCTTATGTGTGCCAATATGGTTAAAACGTATTCAAACTTTAGAACCTTTAACACGTCTCTATTTTATAGAAACACAATTCAAAAACAAGATATATTGTTTTGGAAATCCTGAACCCCACTGTTTAGAAGAATCAGATTTACTCAATACAATGCAGCATGATTTATTAAGAATCATCACAGTATTTACCCAAGCGAATCGTGTTGAAAAGGGCATGTGGTGTGAGGTTTCTAAAGAATATTGGGCATTAGTGTGTGATAAAACGGGAGGGGGAGTATTATTACCTGTACCTGAAAAGCCTGAACTGCAAGATTTATGTGATCTACTGCGACAACTGGATCAAAAAGAAAAAAACTTTCGCTTAGCCTTAAGTAATCTATACCAAGAAGCACAATTAACCCATTTACCAGCGGGGGCTCGCATTGAGGTGACCAAAAAACAGTATCATGCTTTTTTTGCAGCTATTCCTAAAGACGCCCCTGAAACCCGTAGGTGTTATTATTTTTTTGAAAGAGAGGTCAATAAAGAACCCATGGCTACTTTACTCGCACTCGCAAAAGATAAAAATATTCTACCAGAGTGGACAAATCAATTTTTACAACAGGGTATTCCAGAATGTTAATACGTATCTTAATAATGATCACGCTGATGCTGCCAACAAGCCTGGTATTTGGACAGGCAGAATTTAATATTGTGCTTGTTATTGATGAATCGGGTAGTATGTGGGGTTCTCGACATCATCCCGAAGCCAATGACAAATATAGGCATCGCGTTTCTATTGTTGAAAATGTTCTGGTACGATTAGCAGAACAGGTGAAAGGGACGTCATTAGTCCATCGTATTTCTGTGGTTGAATTTGGGGGAGATGCCGCTGTTTCTGTCAATGTTCCAATTTCTAATGTTGAATTAAAATACGATCCAGCAAAACCCAATGATATTATTTCAAACGCAAAATCGATTATTGCACGTACCTTATATGCTAGAAAACGAAATATGGGCAATACAAATACAGCGTTAGCCATACAAACAGCCTTAACAGAATTTAAAAAAATAGAAGCGAGTCGTGTCGGTGCTCCACGAGAACGTAAAATGTTAATTATTACAGATGGACGTCCCTATATTTATAATAAGACTTTAACTGAATTACAAAAAGAAGTTACCCATTCAGTCAAAAGTTTAGAACAATCTAACATTCAAATGTGGATTGTGGGACTCAATGATGCCAGCAATTATTGGAATAGTGGAGATGGTATTTTTTGGAAACAACTCGTTGGCATTGATAAAGCACGTCTTGCAGAAACCTCTTTTCCCAATATTCCCACTGTGATACAAAATATCATTGATCAATGGTTACATGTCAACAGTATCTCGCTTTCAAATAATGCGTATCATAGTCGCCCTTATCTTGACAAAATTATTTTTAATGTCCATTTGAGTCAACCAGGTACCCAATTAGAAATCATAAATCCTAATGGTCAACCTGTGCCACAAGTCATGGGGATGTTAAAACAAGGAAATTATGTGCGTTATATTGTTGATAAGGTTATTGTAGGCACGTATCATATTAATAAATTATCCTCGTCTGCATACAAAATATTTGTGGAAGAGCATGCGCCCAAGCTCACATTCATTGGACCACAGGGTAGCATTAACCAAAATATGACACATCGTATTGTGTTTAAAGTGATACAAGGTAATCAAGGCATACAAGAATTAACACC
>DAOVZS010000204.1 GCA_030635005.1 Thiomargarita sp.
GATGTAAAAAAAGCCGGGCCGGACTACAGTATTTGATTGAGAAGAAGATATGCTGACTGCCTTAGAAGAAAAAAAGATTATTAAAGGCGATGTCGTGGTTATTCGTTATGAAGGGCCTAAAGGTGGACCGGGCATGCCAGAAATGTTGACACCTACTTCTGCGATCATGGGAGCGGGTTTGGGTAAAGAGGTTGCGTTATTAACAGATGGTCGTTTTTCGGGGGGATCGCATGGTTTTATTGTGGGACATATTGTGCCCGAAGCCCAAGAAGGCGGTGCGATTGCTTTGGTTAAAAACGGTGACATCATCACGATTGATGCAGAAAGTCATACCTTAAATGTGGACATTAGTGAAGAAGAAATCATTCTTCGTTATGAACAATGGACAATGCCTGATTATAAAGTCAATCGGGGTACTTTATATAAATATATAAAGAATGTGAAAGATGCGTCTGTGGGATGTGTGACGGATGAATGAAAGTGACTCTCCTGAGATTTAGGAGAGGGATAACAAGCCCTGAAAGGGCGATACATATCAGCCTGGGGCAACGCCCTAGGCAGCATATTTTTGTTATTTTTATTGTTCAGCATCCGACCAAAAATCTGGGCTGATAAACTGTGGACGTGCCCGCCGTAATAGGGCAGCCTGTTCTAATGACCATGTATAAAGATCTCTATCATAGGGTGTCATAGTATTTCTCGTACTTGTGGTTCTGCGCGTCGAAACAATACCCAAGAAGGTCCTAATAACAATAACCATAATCCCATGGGACGCCATACATTCCCCCAATCCCACTCCATACCTTGTATGCCTGCATGTATTAATGCCATGATATCTGCGATGGGATTAATCACCAAAGCCCAATGCATTGACTCTGGCATTTGAATGGGCATATATAATATCGGTGTTAGATACATGGCCACTGTAATTAAAAACGGGAAAAATTGCCCAATATCTTTAATAAATAATCCTAACACTGAAAATAAATAACAAATGGGTATTAACCAAATCCCTAACACTAAAATCACCAAAAGTGCGATAGGAATAGCATGTATTCCTTCCATTAACCCTACAATCACTGACATAACCACCATATATAATAAAACAGACAATACAATGGGTAACATCGGTAAAATCACGATAGGAAATACAGAACGACGATACAATCCCCCAAATTCTTCTAACACGCCTAAACTACGTAATAACACATCTGAGATCAATAACCACGGCAACATACCCAAAAGAAAATAATCTACAAAAGCAACTCTACCCGGTAATTTAATACTTAAAACCACATCCAGCAAAAACCAAAATCCCAAAATTTGCAAACCCGGTTGTACAAACAACCATGCCGTTCCCAAAACTGTGCCAGATGTACGACTGATCATATCGCGTTTTAGCAACAATAATAATAAGTGACGGTGTATATAAATTACTTGAAAAGGTTTCCATACCCCCTCAATAGTTGCCATAACATACCTTTTAAGAATATTTATTATCATCATAATTTATTTTTTGGAATTTGAATTATCGTAAGATCAGCAAAGTTATCTTTATTAGTATATTGTACTTTTAATTTGATTACTTATATTACGCATAAAATTATCAAGCCCTGAAAGGGCGATATATATCAGCCTGGGGCAACGCCCTAGGAATGATGTGTGCAACATGAGTTGATTATGGTGATAATAGTGATTACACAAAATATATCATTAAATAAATTTGGAGGATTAAAAAATTATGTTACTCAATGCAAAAATCCCAAAAGGTCCTTTAACAGAAAAATGGACGCAACATCAATTTGATTTAAAACTCATTAATCCTGCTAATAAAAGAAAATATGACATTATTGTAGTAGGTACAGGATTAGCGGGCGCCTCTGCAGCCGCTACTTTAGCTGAATTAGGCTATAACATCAAAGTTTTTTGTTATCAAGACAGTGCACGAAGAGCACATAGTGTCGCTGCGCAAGGCGGCATTAATGCGGCTAAAAATTATCAAAATGATGGGGATAGTGTGTATCGTCTTTTTTATGATACGCTCAAAGGCGGAGATTTTCGGGCAAGAGAAGCGGATGTCTATCGACTTGCTGAAGTCAGTAATAACATTATTGATCAATGTGTTGCCCAAGGCGTCCCCTTTGCACGTGACTATGGTGGTTTATTAGATAATCGTTCTTTTGGCGGTGCACAAGTTTCTCGAACATTTTATGCCAAAGGACAAACGGGGCAACAATTATTAATGGGCGCATACGGTGCTTTAAGCCGTCAAATTGCTTTAGGCAAAATAGAAATGCATTCCCGTACAGAAATGCTTGATTTAGTCACGGTTGACGGAAAGGCAAAGGGAATCGTAGTCCGTAATTTAGTGACTGGTAAGATATCATCACATAATGCCCATGCCGTTGTCTTATGTACTGGGGGATATGGCAATATCTATTTTCTCTCAACAAACTGCATGGGTGCAAATGCGGGTGCAACCTGGCAAGCCTATAAAAAAGGGGCTTTTTTTGCCAATCCCTCTTTTACCCAAATTCATCCTACCTGTCTCCCCGTTCATGACAGACATCAATCCAAACTCACCTTAATGTCAGAATCTTTGCGTAATGATGGACGTATTTGGGTCCCTAAAAAAATTGGTGATACCCGACTCCCGTATGACATTCCAGAAAATGAACGTGACTATTTTTTAGAACGAAAATATCCTTCTTTTGGTAACTTAGTGCCCAGAGATGTGGCGTCACGTAGTGTCAAAGAAGCCTGTGATGAGGGCAGAGGGGTAGGTGCGACAGGATTAGCAGTCTATTTAGATTTTAAAGATGCGATTAAAAGACAAGGCGCGCATGCGATTAAAGCAAAATATGGTAATTTATTTCAAATGTACGAAACAATTACCGCTGAAAACGCCTATCAAGAACCCATGAAAATTTATCCTGCGGTGCATTACACCATGGGAGGACTTTGGGTAGATTATAATTTAATGACAACACTTCCAGGTTTATATACCTTAGGAGAAGCCAATTTTTCAGAACACGGTGCGAATCGTTTAGGGGCAAGTGCTTTAATGCAAACCCTTGCCGAGGGTTATTTTGTATTACCCCGTACAATTTCTGATTATTTATCCACCGTCTCTCAAGAAAAAATAGCCATTGATCAGCCCTGTTTTAAAGCGGCAGAACAAGATGTCAAAAAACGCATTGATCAATTATTGGCATTAAAAGGGGATAAAACGGTTGATGAATTTCATAAAGAATTAGGATTAATCATGTGGGAATATTGTGGCATGTCACGCAATGAAGCAGGTTTAAAAACTGCCCATCAGAAAATAAAAACGCTCTCCCAAGAATTTTGGAAACGGCTTCAAATGGTAGGAAGTAACGATGAACTCAACCAAACCTTAGAAAAAGCACTGCGTCTCGTAGATTATTTTGAATTAAGTCAATTGATGGTAGAAGATGCCTTACAACGTAATGAATCATGTGGCTGCCATTTTCGTGAAGAATACCAAAATGAAGAAGGAGAAGCGAAACGTGATGATGAACATTATGCTCATGTCGCAGTTTGGGAATATCAGGGGAAAGATAAAGCGGCTATTCGCCATCAAGAAGAATTGGTTTTTAATGAGGTAACGCCCAGTCAACGGTGTTATAAATAATCTTCACTCATGGGGAGTTTGAATAACTGAAGTGACGCACTTTGTTTCCCCTGTTGGGGCGAAGGCACAAACACAGGCACAGTCAGAAACTCAGGCACAAACACAGTCAAAGTCAAGGTCAAAACAAGACCTTGCAGGTTTTAGAGTCACAGGCACAGTCACAGGCATAGTCACACCAAAACCTGCCAGGTCGCAACCACAGGCACAGGCACAAACACAGGCATAAACAAGCATA
>DAOVZS010000217.1 GCA_030635005.1 Thiomargarita sp.
TACAAGGATTATTTTTAAGAAAGGATAAACCCACTCTTAGGCTGTGCCTTATCCCTTCTTAACAATAACCCCTGCAACTTATTTTTACAACTTATTGTACGCACTCTGGTTCCCTTTTTTAGCCCCGTTGGCGCGAAGGTACAAACACAGGCACAGTCACAGTCAGAAACACAGGCACAGTCAGAAACACAGGCATAAACACAGTCAAAGTCAAGGTCAAAACAAGACCTTGCAGGTTTTAGAGTCACAGGCATATTCACAGGCACATTCACACCAAAACCTGCCAGGTCGCAACCGCAGGCACAACCACAGGCACAACCAAAGGCACAACAAGATATTAAATATACAAACCACGCATGAAGCTCAAGGCTGAAATATCTCGCCATTTTAGGGTTTGTATCTTTCTCTTTAAGTCGGATTACTATAATAACGCAGCCAAGGCATTAAATCGTGTGCCAATAATCCACGTTCTCCATCCAAGGCAGCCCGATCGGCTGCTTTAGCATGTAAATAGACACCGACCTTGGCAGCCTCAAAAGCAGATAAGCCTTGTGCACATAATCCTGCAATAACACCCGTGAGCACATCACCCATTCCCCCACTGGCCATACCAGGATTGCCAAGCGTACAGACACTGATCTGTTTTTGGGGATTGATGAGTAAGGTGCCTGCCCCTTTCAGGACACACACGCCTGAAAAACGTTCTTGTAATGCAGCCACTGCTGCAAAACGATCAGCTTGGATTTCAGTGGTTGATAGTTGTAATAAACGACTTGCTTCCCCCGGATGGGGAGTCAAAATGCTATTATAAAAACGGCAAGGCATTTGAGCCAGTAAATTCAATGCATCCGCATCTATAATGATGGGTTTTTCAAGCTTTTTAATCGCTTTAAACATCGCACGTGCCCAATCGGATTGCCCTAAACCCGGTCCTATAGCAATGACAGTGGCTTGTGTTAATAAAGGCTTTAATTGTTCAACAGTGTCCACACCATGTACCATTAATTCTGGACGTGTCAGATAAGTAGCCTGCTCACTGCGGGTTGCCACACTGACTAAGCCAGCGCCTACCCGTGCGGCTGCTTCTGCAGCCATATACACTGCACCGCTCATGCCCTTATCACCCCCAATCACCAAAACATGTCCAAATTGACCTTTATGAGCTGTTCGTGATCGTTTGGGTAAGGCTGTTTTTAAGATTTTTGCCTCAATTCGAGTGATCAGCGTTTGAATAGTATTATAAATATCGGGCGGTACGTGCAAATCATCAAAATACAATTGTCCACAATATTCAGGCCCTTCTCCCGTGAATAAGCCTTGTTTTAAACCAATAAAAGTCACCGTCACCGTTGCGTGTACTGCCACTCCTAAGACAGTTCCTGTATCCGCCTTTAATCCAGAAGGAATATCCAACGCTAAACAAGGAAGACGGTTGATCATTTCAATGGCTTTAGCCCATACGCCCACGACATTACGTGCCAATCCCGTCCCAAATAACGCATCAATAGCCACATCTGCACGATTCACTTTAACTGCACCCAATGCTTCAGCTACCAAACCCTGAGAAGTCATACTGTCAAAAGCCAAACGTGCATCACCGCTGATGTGTGCTATTTCTCCGAGTTGTAATACTTGTACGTTATAACCAGCGAGATAGGCTAAACGTGCTAACACATAGCCATCCCCCGCATTATTGCCAGTACCACAAAAGACAATAATACTACGTGCTTTAAGCCAATGAGCTTGTAATATCTTAAAAGCTGCACTGCCCGCACGCTCCATGAGGCAAATACCTGTCAAGCCTTTATCTTCAATCGCAATCCTGTCTAATTCACGAACATGCTGGGCACGATATAGATTTAAAGGGTGCGTATCCATACCTTATAATTGCAAAAAATGTTGACGATAATATTCAAGCTCTTTAATTGACGCATAAATATCACTCATCGCCAAATGTGCAGATTTCTTTTCAAATTCAGGTAAATGTGGTTTCCAACGCTTTGCCAATTCTTTTAAAGTACTCACATCTAAATGGCGATAGTGAAAATATTGCTCTAAATCGGGCATATAATGATATAAAAACTGCCTGTCTTGACAAATTGAATTGCCACAAATAGGAGAGGTATTTGTAGGGACATGTTGTCTCAAAAATTCTAAAGTGAGACGTTCAGCAGCTTCTAAGGTAATCGTACTTTTTCGGACACGATCACTCAATCCAGATTCACCATGTTGACGGGTACACCATTCATCCATTTCACCCAATACCGATTCGCTTTGATGGATTGCGAATATAGGACCTTCCTCAACAACTTTAAGATTAACATCGGTAATGAGTGTTGCAATCTCTATAATGGTATGATGATGTGGATCTAATCCTGTCATTTCTAAATCAATCCAAATGAGATGTGTTGCATTTTGTGACATAATTTAACAAAGAGAGTTGTAATAAAACCTTAATGAATGAATTTACCTTATTTTTTGTGTTGTTTTTAGCAGTAGGCATCGCCATACAAATGTGGTTAGCAGGGCGTCATAAACGTCATGTGCACGCACATCAAAATGCTGTGCCTAAAGTCTTTGCAGAAAAAGTGTCTTTAAAAGAGCACCAAAAAGCTGCTGATTATACAATAACTAAAATTAACTTTAGCCAAAAAATCTTGATTGTTGAAACAATCATACTCTTAATATGGACACTGGGTGGGGGATTAAATATCCTTGATCACGCATGGCGTAGTCTTGAATGGTCCAATTTATGGACAGGGGTTGCGGTGTTGATTAGTTTTGGATTCATTGGCACCCTGATAGATCTCCCAGTGAGTATTTATAGCACGTTTCGCATTGAATCACAATTTGGTTTTAATCGAACCACGCCCATATTATTTATCACCGATATGTTGAAATCATTAGCATTGGGTTTAGTGATTGGTATCCCATTTGTAGCGTTGGTGTTATGGTTGATGGAATCAGCAGGCAGCCTGTGGTGGTTATATGTGTGGTGCGTTTGGTTTAGTTTTAGTTTATTAATGATGTGGGCATACCCTATTTTTATAGCCCCCTTGTTTAACAAGTTTCAAGCGTTAGAAGACACTGTTTTAAAAGAACGTATTGAAACCTTATTACAAGAAAATGGGTTTAGCAGTCAAGGTATTTTTGTCATGGATGGCTCAAAACGATCAGGACATGGTAATGCTTATTTTACAGGATTAGGCAAAAATAAGCGTATTGTGTTTTTTGATACCTTGTTAAAAGGACTTGAAATTGAAGAGATGGTGGCGGTGTTAGCCCATGAAATTGGTCATTTTAAACGAAAACACATTCAAAAACGCATTTTTTCTGTAGCGATTATGAGTTTAGCAGGCTTAGCCTTATTAGGATGGTTAATGCAACAAACGTGGTTTTATACAGGATTAGGCCTTCATAGCCCTTCGACGTA
>DAOVZS010000185.1 GCA_030635005.1 Thiomargarita sp.
CAACATGTTGCATTAATTCTTTAATACCTGCATCTGCAATCGTAGCACGTTGCATACCCTCAAATGGAAAAGGACGCGTGATCACACCTACGGTCAAGATTTCAAGTTCTTTCGCAATTTGTGCGATGACAGGTGCTGCGCCTGTGCCTGTCCCCCCGCCCATTCCAGCGGTGATAAACAGCATTTCCGCACCTTCAAGTGTTGCTAAGATACGTTCCCTATCTTCTAAGGCAGCTTGTTGTCCTATTTTTGGATTGCCACCTGCCCCTAAGCCTTTAGTCAGATCGGTGCCAATTTGTAAAATAGTTTGTGCCGTTGCATTTTTTAGGACTTGTGCATCTGTATTAGCACAAATAAATTCTACCCCTTCTATATTACTTTTTACCATTTGATCAACGGCATTACCGCCACCGCCACCCACTCCAATTACTTTAATTAATGTATTTTGTGTTTGTGATTCGATTATCTCAAACATAGACACACCTCCATAGTTTTTATTATTTTAACTTATTTTCCTTTTTGATTTTGAGAATATTGCACTGCAAAACCATGATCATAACGCAAATCGACAGCAGTAATGGGGGGCAAATGTGGATATGCGTTAATAAAACGTTGCAAATGGGTATTACGATCAGGGGAATGCAGTCTCAATTCTAGCCCATTTTCTAAAATCATAGTCCATTTATTTTGAGCAGTGTGACCAAATTCATGAATATGCCATCCCGCTGCATGGATTAAGGGAGACAGTTGCTTGTAATATTGTAAGACTGTGTGCACGCTACCCGGAGGACCTCTGAGTCTTGGTAACCCTACGGCTATGTTTTCATTCAGGACAAATAACGTGCCCTCTGTGTCTACAAAAGTTTGAGAGTGCCATTGTGCCACCGCCTCATATTCTTGAATCTCTATATTAAGGCGAACAGGGCATTGTTTGTGGACAGAAACGTTTTTTATGCCTGGAAAATGGGATATGACGTTTTGCAGTGCGTCAAGATCAATCGTAAAAAAATTTGCGGTGCTCAGCTGTGAGACGGTGTTTTGTAAGTGTTGAACATTTGTATGAATGAATGTGCCTGTAATATAGACTTTTTTGATAGGAAATATATGGGGTTCTCTCATTAACATCACGACACAGCTGAATAAACTGAATAATCCAATGACAATAACGCCTTTTAGCCAATGATTCTCAATCATATGTGTTCTAAAATACGCAAAACCAAAGCATCAAAAGAGAGGCCAGAAACTTTAGCAGCCATGGGCACAAGACTATGATCTGTCATACCGGGTATGGTATTCACTTCTATTAACCATGCTTTATTATCAGCGTCTACCATAAAATCTACACGCCCCCATCCTGTGGCATTGACGGATAAAAAGGCTTTCAGAGACAGGGCTTGTAATGCTTTTTCTTGTTCGGCGGGTAAATTGCAGGGGCATATATAAGAGGTTTGCGTATCAGATGCATATTTTGCACTGAAATCATAAAATGCATGCGGGGTTTCAAGTTGTATTAGGGGTAATACTGTATCATGCAAGATGGCTGCTGTATATTCTTTTCCCGTAATATACTGTTCTGCAATGACAATACAGTTAAACTGTGCTGCCGTTTCCCACGCCTCTTTTAATTCTGCGCGTGTCGTGACTTTACTGATACCGACACTGGAACCTTCTAAGGCTGGTTTTACCATTAAAGGTAGCCCCAATGTTTGGATGACTGCTGCCCAGTCACTTTTTTCATGCAAAACAGTACAAGGCGGTGTGGGTAATCCCAAACCTTGCCATAGCAATTTTGTCCGATATTTATCCATGGCGAGTGCAGAAGCCAATACACCGCTTCCTGTATAAGGTAATCCTAAATATTCTAATACGCCTTGTATTGTGCCATCTTCACCGCCCCGCCCATGCAAGGCAATAAAAATCTTATCAAAGTGTGTTTGGGTTAATTGTGTCACTACATCATGTGCACTGTCTATGGCAGTGGCCTCTATTCCTTGACGCTGTAATGCATTTAAAATAGCCCGTCCGCTTTTGAGTGAAATGTCCCGTTCAGCAGAAGTGCCGCCCATCAGTACGGCTATTTTTCCCATTTTTGTCATGTTTCTCCCACCCTACAAACTTCAGTTTTTAAAATAATACCAGAATTCAGTTTAACAGAATTCTTGATATGTTCAATTAAATGTTCAATATCGGCTGCGGTGTTTCCATTATTAATAATAAAATTCGCATGTTTTTCTGAGACACACGCTGCCCCAATACAATAGCCTTTCAAACCCGCTTGTTCTATTAAACGTGCTGCATAATCACCTGGGGGGTTACGAAATACTGAGCCACACGTCGGCATTCCAATGGGTTGTTTTTCATTGCGTTGTTTTAATAAGGCTTTAATTTTTGCCTTGCCTTCCTGTATTGTCTGAGGTGTTAATTGTAAGGTGGCTGCAACAAACCATTCATTAATAGGACCTGTGACACTGCGATATGCAATGTCATAATCTGTGACAAGCCTACGGTGCGGGCGTCCTTGTCGATCTAATGTCTGAATTTCGATGACGGATGACCACGTCTCTCCGCCCCAAGCACCCGCATTCATGGCTAAAGCACCGCCAAATGTTCCGGGAATACCTGCTAAAAATTCTATTCCTGTTAATCCAGAATTTACGGAAAAACGGGCAAGTTTGCTACTACTGACGCCTGCTTCAACATAAATAGTGGTGTCATTTAACAATGAGAGCTCATTTAACAAACCAGTCGTCAGTATGACCACGCCCCGTATTCCGCCATCTCTGACCAGTATATTACTGCCTAAGCCTAAGAAAAAAATAGGATATACATCAGGAATTTGTGATAAGCATTCTGCTAAATCTGTCAGATCTGCAGGTTTATAAAACCACTCAGCAGGTCCCCCAACACGCCACGTCGTATGTTGAGACATGGCTTCATTGTGATGTAATGTGCCTCGCAAGCCCACTAAATTAAGCATCTTGTGTCTCAGCTGCTAAGACATGTGATAATGTGGCTGCGACTCTCCCAATATTACCTGCACCTAAGGTTAATAGGATGTCACCTGCTTGTAGTAAAGGTAATAAGACATGGGGTAAATCTTCAGGTTTGGACACAAATCGTGGTTTATTTGTCAGAGATTCTGCTAACACTTCTCCTGTCATATTAGATTGGGGCGGTTCACCTGCTGCAAAAATATCCAGTAATAATAAATGATCAATTGTGGATAAGATCTCAACAAAATCATCAAATAAATCAACAGTACGTGTATAACGATGGGGTTGAAACGCGACGATTAAACGGCGATGTGGCCATCCCTTTTGTATGGCGTCTAATACCACCGAAATTTCGTGGGGATGATGTCCATAATCATCAACATGCAAAATTTCTCCCTTTGAAGTGACAATTTTTTGCATTTGAAATCTACGGGCAATGCCCTTAAAATTTTGTAATGCCCGCGTAATTGCGGTACTCGATACCCCGACTTCACGAGCCACTGCGATAGCTGCTAACGCATTACGTACATTATATTCACCGGGTAAATTAAGGATAACTTCTAACCAAGGTCGTTGATCATGTAACACGTGAAAATGTGTTTTTCCTTGTTTTTGCTGGATATTAATGGCACGAATATCTGCTTTTTCTGATAATCCGTATGTAATTTTATGTTTGGTCAGTTGGGGTAAGAGGTTTTCTATCACGGGATCATCAATACATAAGACTGCTAATCCATAAAAGGGCAATTGTTGCAAAAATTTTAGAAATGTTTGGCGTAATTGATTAAAATCATTATTATAAGTACGGATATGATCTGCATCAATATTCGTCACGACAGCCATGACAGGTTTTAAATATAAAAAGGATGCATCACTTTCATCTGCTTCAGCCACCAAATATTCACCCGTGCCTAAACTGGCATGTGTGCCAATACTATTTAAACGTCCACCGATGACAAATGTGGGATCCAGTCCGCCTTCGGCTAATATAGAGGCAATTAAACTGGTTGTAGTGGTTTTACCATGTGTCCCTGCCACCGCTACACCTTGCGAAAAACGCATTAATTCACCCAGCATTTCAGCACGTGGTAATATAGGGAGTTGGCGTGCACGTGCTGCTTCCACTTCTGGATTGTGTTCTTTAACAGCACTTGAAATCACCACAACATCACAACCATAGACATGTTCAGCAATATGTCCAATATGTATTTTAATCCCTAAAGCCGTTAAATGCTGTGTCATTTTGTTTGTATGCAAATCTGAGCCAGAAACGGCATAGCCTATTCTGTGCATGACTTCAGCAATGCCCCCCATACCTGCGCCCCCAATACCTACAAAGTGAATGCGCCTACCTCGTTTAGGAAGAGAGATATTTTTTTTCATACGGTTACCAGTGTATTATAATTAAATATTGAGTCAAAATATTAAAGGAGAAAATGATG
>DAOVZS010000010.1 GCA_030635005.1 Thiomargarita sp.
AGGATTTAATCCAAATATTGCATAGTCTAAAGCATGTGAAAGCCATGTAAGCGGATGCCAATATGACTTAGAAACAGATATAAACATCCATTGGATATTTTCCCAAGTGAAATCTTTTATATGGTCATTATTAACTACCAATATTCCAGTATCCCACGTAGTAATAAAACCATTATTTAAGGCTTCTGAATAGGCGACAAACACTGCTGATAACACAAGCAAAATAATAATGAACGCCTTAAGTAAAATAGTCCAGTGTGTTAGATTTTTCATATCTTGTTAAAAAAAACCAACATGTGTCCCAGCATTTTCTGTGGATTGTGGTTTATCTACTTTGGTTTTTTGTTGGGTTAAAAAGCGCACATAAAGTGTTAGCTTACTGATTAATTGATTAGCTTCAATTGGTTTTAGAAGATAGTCCACCGCTCCAAGTTCATGAGCTTTTGTCCGAAATTGGGCATAATTTTCATAGAATAGCATGAAAATCATGGGAATATGACGAAATTGTGAACGCGATTGGAAAATTTTTGCAGTGTCATAAGCATTCATGTGGGACATTTGCGTTTCAATAATAATCAAATCCACAGATTGTTTCATCATGGTGGTTAAAGCGGTAAGAGCAGAATCTGCCTCATAAAGCTCAATATTATCAAAATCATTTTTAATCAGATGAGATAAATGTTGTCTATTATTTTTATTATCATCAATAATTAGTAAATTAATAGAAACTGACATGGTTACAGGTTCCTGTTAGCATCATTGTATGGTGAGAAATTCCCACCTATCTTGTTAAAGTGCCGCATTACACTTTTTACTCAAATTTAACATTTTTTTGAGTTCGTCATCAATTTTATTCAGTTCTGACATCCCTTTTGTATAAGCAAGATTAAGGGTTATTTTTTTGAGTGCTTCTTTGTAACCAATAATGGTATTCAAAGAAATCGATAATTCTTGACTGATTTCTTGCAAGTGTTTGCGATCAATCATCTCTTGTTGGAGAGATTTGTCTTGCAAATCAGCGATTTGTTCATCTACCTTTTGTTCAATCGCTTCTTCTTCTCGATTATGTAGATGTTGTTGTTGGATAAAACGTAAATAAAAACTTATTTTTTCTGTTAATTTCAAAGGCTGAATCGGTTTGATGAGATAATCAACCGCCCCCACATCATAACCCCTATTTTTAAAATCATCAGATTTATAAACCGCTGTTAAAAAAACAATTGGAATATGTTTTGTTTTAGAACGTGATTGAATCATTTTTGCCGTTTCAAAACCATCCATTTGAGGCATTTGTATATCAAGAATGATTAAATCTACAATTTTTTTGGTTAAGTAACTTAAGGCATTGATTCCAGAATTTGCTTCTATGACTTGAATATTATCAAAGTACTTTTGCAACATACTACGTAAAACGAGTAGATTTGTATCATCATCATCAACAATCAGTATTTTAAGTGGGGTATCCGACATATTATTAATCCTGTATTTTGATGGTGGATTGGGCAAGAAATATTGCCCTTTGATAATTTAAGATTCACATTTTTTAACCAATGCTAACAATTGTTTACTTTCCCAAGACATTTTGTAAATATCTGGAAGACAGTCTTTATAATCTAATTCGATCGCCCCTTTCCGAAAAGCCTCATTATATTCAATAAGTGCTTTGAGCGAGTGTTGCAATTTCTGGCTAATGTCTGTTATAAGCTTGTGATCAAGTGATCCTTGTTTTTTAGAGTCTTGGGAAAGTGCGGTGACACGTTTTTGAACTTTTTCTACAATGACTTCTTCTTCTATCACTTGCTTATTATCTTGGTGTATAAATCTAAAATACGTCTTTAGTTTGTTAACAAGTTTCATAGGTTCAATGGGTTTTGTGAGATAGTCTACTGCCCCGACTTCAAAACCTTTTTTCTGAAATTTTTCAGATTTATACGCTGCTGTTAAAAAGACAATTGGAATATGTTTTGTCTTGGAACGTGTTTGAATAATTTTAGCCGTTTCAAATCCATCCATTTGGGGCATTTGTATATCAAGCAGAATAAAATCGACACTTTTTCGCATCAAAAGACTTAATGCAATGATTCCAGATTCTGCTTCAATCACCTTAACATCATCAAAGTATTCTTCAATCAATGCATTCAAACTAAGTAAGTTATTTTTATTGTCATCAACAATAAGTATTTCAATCTTCTTGTCAACTTGTGACATTTGTATTAATCCTCTGAACTTTTTTAATGCTTCTCCCTCTTTGAGGGAGAAATCGATTTAACAATTACCGATATAACCAAACTCTAAGCATAGAAAACAACTTTTCAACTTCTAACGGTTTTGCTAAATAGTCATTAGCACCCGCTTCGATACATTTGGCTTTATCACCCTTCATAGCTTTAGCGGTGAGTGCCAAAATGGGAAGTTCACGATGACGAGGATTTTCTCTGATTTTCCCTATTGCCTCATATCCATCCATCTCAGGCATCATAATATCCATTAAAACTACAGCAACATCAGGATTATCTTCTAAAAACTCTAAGGCTTCTTTACCATTATTAGCGACAACAACTTCCATCTCCTTTTCTTCTAATACGGTCATCAAAGCAAAGGTATTACGAATATCATCATCTGCCAACAAGACTTTCTTACCTTTCAAGATAGCCTCTTTATCATGCACTACCCGCAACATTTTCTGTTTAGCTTCAGGTAAATCAGCTTCTACTTGATGGAGAAATAAAGTCGCCTCATCTAATAAGCGTTCAGGAGATTTTACCGTCTTCACAGCAATATTGACTGACACTTGTTGTAAAATAGCTTGCTCGGCTTCGTTTAAATCACGTTCTGACTGGAGAATGACTGGAATTTTAGCCAGATTTTCATCTGCGTATAATTCTTTCAAGAGTTGAACGCCCGTAGCGTTTTCTACCTCAACATCAATAACGAGACATTCATATTTATCACTTTTCAAGTGTTTTAAGGCGTCTGCCTTTGTAGAAGCGAGCGTGGTTTTAATATCATCACCGCCCACTAACGCTTGAATTTTCTGTTGATGTTCGTCGTTATCCACAAGTATGACAACATTTTTGACACTATCATCAATAAACCGTCCAATATCTTTAAAAGCATCTCCCAGCTGTTCCACATTAACAGGTTTACGTAAATAACCGATAGCCCCCATTTTTTTCGCATCCATACTATGATCATGTCCTGACATAAAGTGAACAGGAATATGGCGCGTTTCTGGGTTATCTTTAAGTCTTTCCATGACCGTCCAACCATCTAGTTGGGGTAAGCCAATATCTAAGAAAATAGCATTGGGCTTATATTTTTCAGCCATTTCCAAACCAACTTGACCATCTTCGGCAATCAAATATTTAAATTGCTTTTCTTGGGCTAACTCAGTCACCACTTTTGAAAAAGTACGATCATCCTCAATAATTAAGAGGGTACGATCATTGGGACTTAAATTATCCCGATCGTCTTCAACAGGTGTGCTATGTGTTTTAGCCACTGGCATAGCTGCTCTTACGGGACTGGCTGAGTGTGAAGTCCCACCTGATTGGCGACGATCTGAACCACTACTCGCTTCTTCATCATCACGTCGTTCACCGCTAGTACGTCTTTCAAGTCTTTCAGGTAAATAGAGTGTAAATGTACTTCCCTTACCCTCTTCACTGCGCAAGAACAAATCGCCACCTAATACACGAGATAATTGACGAGAAATGGATAATCCTAATCCTGTTCCACCGTAACGTCTATTAGTACTGCCGTCTGCTTGCTGGAAGGCTTCAAATATTGTTTGAAGTTTATCAGCTGGAATACCAATACCACTATCGGTTACATGTATCGCAATCGTTTTATCGAGATCCAAATTAGTGAGGGTAAGATTATCTGTATTATCAGGACGTGTGATGCTTACCGTAATGCCACCATCATGGGTAAATTTGAAGGCATTAGATAACAAGTTGTTAATGATTTGACTCACCCGTTGTCCATCTGTATGTATCAGATCAGGTAAATTGTCAGTCATTGTGACTTCAAAAGTTAAGCTGCGATCTTCAGCGACATGTCGGAATTTTTGTTCTAAGGTGAGTGCCATTTCAGGCAGTGGGACATCTTCTAATTGAACCTCTATTTTACCTGCTTCTACTTTAGAAAGATCAAGAATCTCATTAATGAGTGTGAGTAAATCATTACCTGCACTATGAATCGTTTTAGCATATTCAACTTGTTTATCACTTAAGTTGCCCGCTTTATTTTTACCTAAGAGTTGTGCGAGAATGAGTAGGCTATTTAACGGTGTGCGTAATTCATGACTCATGTTAGCCAGAAATTCAGATTTGTACTTACTTGCTAATTCTAACTCACTCGCTTTGATTTCAATGGCGGCTTTCGCTTTTTCCATTTCAACTTGCGATTCTTCTAAGGCACTATTTTTTCTGCTGACTTCAATTTGTTGCCGTTCTAATTCTTTAGTGCGTTCTTCTAATTCCTCATTAATTTGTCGCAGTTCTTCTTGTTGCGATTGTAATTCTTCAGATTGGCTTTGTAACTCTTCAGATTGGCTTTGCAGCTCTTCATTGGAGCTTTGAAGATCTTCCTGTTTCTTTTGTAGAATACCCTGTTGTGCTTGCAGTTCACCCGCTTGTTCTTGGGTTTGTTCTAATAGAACGACTGTTTTAGCACGTGATTCCGCGGTGTTAATAGCGATACCCACATTCAGCATAATCTGTTGCAAAAACTCTTCCTGCAATTCTGTCAGGATCTTAGAACAGCCAATTTCAATCACACCTTTCAACTCATCTTCGAACATGAAGGGCAAGAGAATAACTTGATGTGGCACACTAATACTCAAACCCGATTGCGTAATATGAACATATTCTTCGGGTGTATGAAGACGTATAAATGTTTTTTTCTCCAGCATGACTTGTCCCACTAAGCCTTCACCCACTTTAAAGCTATGTTGTACTTTTTTAGTATCCGTATAGGCATAACTGGCAATCATATCTACAGTGGACTCATCATCCTGAAGTAAATAAAACAGCCCTACTTGTGCGTCGACATAAGTGGTTAAGAAAGAGATAATCTTTTTGGACAGTATCGTGACATCCTGTTCACCACTCATGAGATCAGCGATTTTAGATTGCCCTGTTTTTAACCAATCCTGTCGTGCATTTTCTTTTGTAGCATTTAATAGCTTTAGAGAGGCAGATTCTAAAGAGGTCTTAATCTCTACAAAATCTCCTTGGTAGGTTGCGGCTGCTTTAACATTCTTCCCAGTGGCTAAGCCTACTGAAATATTCACAATATCATGAACAACATTGGATTGATTAGATAAGGCTGTTTCTAAGGCTGTTTTAATTTCGACGAGATCGCCTTGATAATCAAATTGTGGTTTTACCTGTAAATTACCTTCGGCTAATCCCCGAGAAATAAGCACAATATCTTCAATGACATTTTGTAAATTGACAACCATTTTTCCTAAAGCTTGGCTCATTAAACCAATTTCATCTGTTCTTTTGACAGTGACAGTAAGTTTTGTATTACCTTCGGATAATTGATGTGCAATATTAGTCATGCGTCGTATGGGGTTTGCAATACTCGCACTGAAAAAGACTGCAATGATGATCACAAGCACCACACCTATTGCGATAATGAATAGCATCCATTCTAAAATATTGTAGGCACTTGCTAAGGCTTCATTCGTATCTATTTTTGCAATTAAGGCCCACTTGACACCCGCAAGATCAAGGGGAGTGTAAGTAACGAGACTCAGCTGCTGTCTATAATCAGGTATTTCTGTGGTACCCGTTTTGCCTGCTGCTGCTGCTCGGGTAGCTTCGGTGTCTACCTTCATTTTAAATAAGGTTTTTTCGTCAAAAAGCGGAGAATTTGAACGCATTAAAAAATCTTGAGTACTGATAAGGATAGTTTCTCCCGTATCACCAAGACCTGACCTTTTATGCATAATACTGTCAATTTGATCAACGGCAACTTGAAAAATCAAAATTGCTTCAATTTTATTATCATGAATAATGGGGGAAGCTACAAATGCAGCCGCGCCTTTAGAGGGCTCATAGTATGCAAAATCTTCAAGATAGGTGGCATTGACATCCGTTTTCGCCATCGCATCTCGAAACACATCTCCTAAATTACTTTTGGCATAGGGACCATCGTTTAAAGATGTGGCAAAATCAATCTCTTTTGCAACACTATATATAATATAACCATCGTCTGGTTCTACGAGGAAAATATCATAATAGCCATACGCCTCCATGTAGTCCTTAAACATATCATGATACTGGGCATGAGATGCTGTATAAGCACTGTCATCATTCGCTTTTCTGAGGTTAGGTTTACCTAAATACAAAGGGCGATATTGTGCTGCGATCTCTTCTTTACTTAAGCCTTCTGTTTCTATTCTATCTTCAATACTTTCATGAATGGCATGTGTGGCCGCGATAACAGACGGATTATTAGAAAATACTTTGATATCACCTAAACGCTCATTAAAATAATTAGTAATCTGATGTGCCTTAATATCACGTACAGCAATAAGTTTATTAAAAGCCTCTGATTTTAATGCAGTTTTTGCTTTATCATAGCTCATCCAACCTAGGGTGAGTAGTGGAATGAGTGAGACTGCAAGGAGCAAAATGATAATTTTACCCCGTAATGATCGAAAGAAACTAAGACTTTTCTCAGTTTTTGATGAAGAAGACACCGTTGTGCTCATCTATTGACCTCCTGATTAATTGAAATAAGAAAAAAAATCTGTTTATGTAACAAGGTTTTATTGTCATATACGAAAATTTTAATTTTAATTTTCCCCTTTTAATTGAGGTTCGAGAACATTCTTGACTAATTTTTGTAAATCATGTCCCGCTTTACTGACTTTTTTAATACTTTTTCCAAAACTCTCGTCTTTTATTTTTAGGGCATCTTTTTCAAGAATTTCACTATAACAAATTATAACATCAATTAAATCTTCTAGTTCACTCAGCGTTTGTTTATTCTTCCATCCATGAGATTCTGATTGTGGGATAGTTTGAGAGGGCGTGTATGAGGGTGCAACAACTCTAGTTGGAAACGGTGTTATCCTTTTATTAGGGAGGGGAATAGATCGCACCGTTTTTTCGGGTGTATTGGGTTTGGGAACTTTTCCTTGTTTGATAAGTTGCAAATATCCCTTAATTTTTCCAAGTAATTTTTCTGCATCAATAGGTTTTGTCAAATAATCACATGCACCCAGATCAAATCCTTTCTTCTTAAAATCTTCTGATTTATAAGCAGCTGTCAAAAAAACTACGGGAATATCTTTTGTTTTTTGTCGCGATAAAATAAATTTTGCTGTTTCAAAACCATCCATATGAGCCATTTGAATGTCTAAGATAATCAAATCTACTTTTGTTTTCATTAGAATACTAAGAGCGACAATACCTGATTTCGCTTCAATAACCTTAATATCTGTCAGCTCTTCTTCAAGGAGACTACGTAATGTGAGTAGATTTCTTTCATTATCATCAACAATAAGAATAGTTGATTGCGTAGTTGACATTTAAACGGCTCCTTTATTTACATCATTAAGAAAATTAATACTCATGAATGTTCACTTTTTCTCCTAAAAATTTAGCCTGAGTTTTTAAGACATATAAATCTAAAACAGCTTTTAAACGGGCAAAATACTCTCGAATAGGTGTTTTTAAGTCATTACGAAGTGAAATCCCTTGTGCATTAAAGCCTATTGCCTTAATACCAAAAAAATTAGCGATAAATATAGCACGTTCATTATGAAATTCTTGTGAGACAATGATAATATCATCTTGCGAAAAAACTTTTTGACAACGCACAATAGAATCAAAGGTCCGAAAACCCGCATAATCTAATGTAATCGCTTCTTTAGGAATACCAGCTTCTATGAGTGATTTTCTCATTTCAACTGGCTCATTATAGTATTTTGTACGATTATCCCCACTGGCAATAATGTATTTTATTTTTCCGGATTGAAAGAGTTGTACAACCGCCTGAATACGATATTTAAAATACCGGTTAATATATCCTTTTTTTCTCCCTTCACGTAAATATTTAGCTGTTCCTAATAGCAAAGCTACTTTTTTTGTTGGAATATCATTAATATCAGAATATACTTGTGTTTTTGTCTGAATTTCTACCCATAAATAACACGTAATGAGTATAAAAACTAATAAAAAAGATAATGATAACAGAAATTTTATCAGAAAGAGTAAGCTTTTAAATAACATAATTTGTATTAAGTCTCTGTCTCATTCAATTCTGGTACTAATGTTTTTAGTATTTTTTTGATATCATTTTCCAAATATTGATCACAAGCGTGTGTCAATTGTGCTAAGGTTTTAATTAAAATATCCCAATCATTATTACGATGTTCAGCTAATAAAATATTAGCATGCGTCGTTTTACATAGTTTTTCATCTATATGAAATAATTCTTCATGCAATTTTTCACCTGGACGTAAACCAGTGTAAATGATTTTAATATTTTTTTCAGGTATTTTTCCTGATAAACGAATCATTTGTTCAGCTAAATAGCGTATTTTAACAGGATTTCCCATATCTAATACAAAAATTTCCCCCCCCCTTCCCATTGCGCCCGCTTGTAAAATTAATTGACAGGCTTCTGGAATCGTCATAAAATAACGGGTGATATTATAGTGAGTCACTGTGACAGGTCCCCCTTTAGCAATTTGTGCTTTAAATAAGGGAACAACACTACCTGCTGAACCTAAGACATTACCAAAGCGTACTGTGATGAAATGAGTTTTGCTACGCCCATTCATGGCTTGACAAAAAATTTCAGCTGCACGTTTAGTAGCTCCCATAATATTGGTGGGATTAACAGCTTTATCGCTGGAAATGAGTACAAAAGTTTGGCAGCCTTGTTTAATAGCCGCTTCCGCTAAAATTTTGGTGCCTAATACATTATTACGTGCTGCTTCTCTAATCTGCGTTTGTAACATAGGAACGTGTTTATAGGCAGCAGCATGAAAAATGACCTCTGGTTGATAACGTCCTAAAATATGATGCATGGCTACTGCATCAAAAATATCTCCTAAATGAACATATAATATCAAATCGGGATATTCTTGACGTAATTGCATTTCAACATCATACAAATTGTATTCAGAACGTTCAATAATCACAAGTGCCGTGGGATTTAAGCGTGCGATTTGTCGACATAATTCAGCCCCAATTGATCCGCCCCCCCCACTCACCATCACTATTTTGTCACATAACCCCGTTTTAATCACTTGCCAATCTAATTGAACTTTGGCCCGTCCTAATAAATCTTCAATAGCAACATCATGTAAAGCACGAATACTGATTTGTTGATTGACAATATTATCCAATTTAGGAAGGGTACGTACAGGTACTGTACTTTGTTCACAAAGTTCTATGACTCGGCGCATTTGCTCATTAGTAGCCGTTGGCATGGCAATAATGATCATATCCACTTGTAAAGCGGTGACTGTTTCAAGCAATTTATCAACAGCACCTAGCACAGTGACGCCTTGCACTTTACCTCCCTGCAAACGCGTTTGATCATCTAAAAAACCAACTGGGAGATAAGTATTCTGATTACGTCGCATATCACGTACCAACATATCACCAGACATACCAGCTCCTAAAACAAGAACCCGTTGTAAATTAGCTTCATCTGTCAATAAAAAATTAAACGAATGCTCATGCCATAAACGATATAATAAACGGGGCATGCCTAATAAAAAAATTAATAAAAAGGGGTAAAACAATAAAGAAGAACGATGCGTTAATTCAAATTGATTAAATAATACAATTACCAAAACAATAGCAAATGTCCCTATAAAAGAGACCCGTAAAATCAGGGCTAAATCAGGCATGCCTGTAAAACGCCAAATGCTTTGATACAAACCGCCCTGCCATAGTACAACGCTTTGTACTATGAGTACAATGGGCAACATTTGCCAAAAAACAGTTTCAACGTTTGATAATAAGGGCCAACCTTCGCGTATAAGAATTGCGAATGCCCAGGCAAGTGCAACCATGCCTAAGTCATGTAAAATGATAAGAATGCGGTGATGATCTAAAAACATGTTATTATTGGATAATGCTTAAAAATCAATGTGATAAGATTTTTAATACATACCATTTAGTAAATCATCCTTAGATGAATAACTGTAGTTGAAGTGGGTGATAGTATTTATTATATATCATAAATATAATAATGCTGACTTTAAAAGTATTTAAAAGAGACTTATACTCCTCAACATGTTGAGGAGTTTACATTTTAATTAATGGACATGTTTTAATGACAATTGGCGTTCTTTCTCAATTAAATAGTTGAGAACATTCATCATATTGACATAACCATCGGTTTTATCACTGCTTAAACGATATTTACCATTGACAATAACAACAGGTACAGCATTAATGCCATAATTTAGAGTCATTTCTTTGGCTTGACGTATTTTGGTATCGACATAAAATCCATGATAGGTTTTAGCAAAATCCTTTTCTGAGATTCCATGTTTGATAAATAAAGCTTTAATAGCTGTTTCATTGCCCATTTGGCGTTGCTGTTCATGTACAGCATGAAAAAATGCTCTGTGAACAGTATCTAAAACATCCAAGGCTTCAGCAGTATAGTAGGCTTTTGCCAAAGGAATACGTTGATCGTATTCAAATACAGCTGGCATAGCACTCACCACCACATCATCTGGTTTTGTTTTCAGCCAGTCTTGTAAATAAGTTTGATCAAAAATATTACAATGAGGGCAGGTATACCAAAACAAGACAACCACTTCTACTTTATCGGGCGTGTGGGTAGGTTGGGCAGGACTGATTAACTCATATTGACCTACATACAATTCATTCGCATGAATATTGTACGTTAGAAACACTAATATGAAAGCCAATCTCCAAGATTGTGTCATGTTCATTTTCTAATGTAAACCTTGCATATAATGTGTCACAGCATTCATTTCAGCATCAGACATTTTAAAAGCAACATCATGCATAATCGCCGCATTGCCAACAGGCTTACGTACCTTACTCTTGTAATCCATCAATTGTTTTTTGCTATATGCCGCATGTTGTCCACTGATAGCAGGATATTTGGCAGCAGGATTCCCTTTACCGTTAGCGCCATGACAAGCAATACATGCTGGTAAACCACTTTTCTTATTTCCACCCCGATAAATTTTCTGCCCCAATGTCACAAATTCATCACTGACCGTTTCCGTTGTTGAAGGTAAACTAGAATAATATGCAGCAAGATTATACATATCTTCTGGAGTAAGCGGCATGGCCATACCTGTCATGATAGGATCATTACGATCATTTGATTGAAAAGCCTTTATTTGTTGGACAATATAACTCACATGTTGTCCAGCCAGTTTAGGCCATAATGGATTAATACTATTGCCATCAACCCCATGACAAGCCATACAAATTGCAGATTTCATTTTACCTGCCTCAATATCACCGATGATATCATTTGCCATTACAAATGTACTGCTAGATGTCAAAATGCAAAATGCCAGTGTTATTTTTTTCATTTAATAAAATCTCTTATGGAACTTTTAATAGGTATTGAAAATTATATATTATATACTAAGAATAAACTTGATTTAAAGGGGGGTAGCATGTCATGTGTGATATCTGTATATTAACATCAGACGCTTAAATTTTGAATTCATTAGTTTTTAGTCACTCACGCATTACGTTTTCTCACAATACGAATGCCTTCCCAAGCTGATAAATTACCGTCATCTCGTGCGATAAGAATCTTTAGCCACCACTGAAGATTTAATATTAATTCTTTCTCTTCACTGTAATCTACTTTTGCATGCAATTGTAAGCGTTCTTTTTTCTCCAATGTCTGATAGCCAATCCAAATGATATCTGCTATTTGTACCACATATTTTCGCCATGAAGTGCGTACTTCAGGTAAAGTAGTCGCTGTAGCACAAGCTAATAACTCATTTAATAAAAGGCATAATCGTTGCACAGTGGGGTGGGCATCGGTTTGTTTCTCTTGTGCGAATGTTTGTGCATGTTGTAAATCTCCTTTTTCAATAGCAGCACAAATAGGACTGTTGATATCAAAACGTGTTAACACACGTGCATGTGCAAGTGCACGGTTTTGTAAAAAATTACGATTAAGAGCATAACATGCATCTTCAAGGGCATTACGTGCTTGAAGAAAAATGGCATCTGGCTGACTACTCTCTTCTTTAAGACGTTTAATAGCTTCTTGAGTCTGTTTTAAAGCTTTCTGTGTCAAAATGTTATTTGGAAGAATAATCGTATTTATGACTGTACAGGCATTGGCTAGCACACGATTTATATTGAGAGTTGCATTGGCGAATGCATAGCTATAACGTTCAGTGCGAAGAGAACCTAAGGTCTCAAATTTTTTGATAGCATGAATAATATCATTGAGACGATTATGGATGATATGAGGGGCAATCTCACGTGCAAAATCACGAGAAACGGCATAAACAAGTGCACGATCAAAAATATCGGTGTCTACAAGAGCCAAAGCATGTCCAAGAGCACGTTCGATAGCTTGATCTGCATGTTCAAGACGCTGACTCATATTGGAAATATTATGGCAGATATACTTTTCTGACATAGGTAAAGGCGAACATTTTCTAATCAGGCTTGTGATCCGTTCTTTATCACTATCTGTTAAAAATATTAAATTATAATTATTCTGCTCATCTGAACACCAAGTGGCTATATATTTAGTGTCTAGTTGTGCGGGATACTCTTGGGCTTCTGCCATATTTGGCAAACGATAAGATATTTCTCCCGCTTGTCGTAGACTTAACCAAATACAAAAAGCCTCCGCATCTTTTGCACGTATGCCACAAATAGGCATTTGAGCCGTTCCTTTTGGAAAAGTATATCCTGTCCAATGATCGGGTTGATAATATTGAATTTGTGATCGAGACTCATCCAGAAATAATTGGTATTCTGCACATGTAATATAGTTGAGATCAATATCCAATTCTTCGTCTATACGTTGTAGCAAGCGGAGGCGTTGATTTAAACGTACTTCTGCTGCTAATCTTCGACATTGTGGTTCAGTAGACTCCAAATCAGCGGTGAGACGTTCTTGAACCGCAACACGCACTGACATATCTAAAGTACGTGCTTCTTCTAAAGAAGAAGCCGCTAATGTTAAGGCAGCAATAGTATCATTATCAAGACAGGCTTGTACGACAGGCGTCGCATCACCCAGTGCTCCATACAAAAGAAAAGTTTCATACCACCAACTATTATTAACCGATTTTTTCCAATTAATTTTAAGTTGCGCATCTAATATATGTGTCGCTGCTAGATATTCCTGAAATGTTAAATGTGCAAAACTCCATTGATTGCTTTCACGTTCTAATAATAAGCCACTGCTCGCTTGCACATCATTTAAGAACGTTTGAACAGACTCACCAATCACTCCCACACGTTCTAAGGGCAAGGTAATCACCTTTAAAGCTTGTTGTGTAGAAATAGTACGAATTTTACTTCGCATCATTTGAAATGCTAAGGGTTGTAACACCACACGTTTTTGAGAAGCTGTTAAAGCATTTTGTATCCCTTTACCTGCTGACCAATGTCCAAGTAAAACCTCACAAATTTCAGAATATAATTCCACCCGCCTACCTGGTAATTGCCCTCGATAACGGTGCACCATTGCAATCATAGTCAGCAATAAAGGATTGACAGTTAAAGCACTTAATGTTGGGCTTTCACGTAAACGTTGCATTAAGTCTTTTGCACCCTGCTTAGCATTTAGGAGCACACCCTTATCTTTTTTTCCCCCAAAAGCAGTGACCTCATTCGCCAAATACCATCCTTCAATAAATCTTTTCACTTGCCCGCCATTAAAAGGCAGTACTTCTAAAATTTTAACATCTTCAATGGGAGCACTCTGATACCCTTGTGGACGTGCTGTGATAATAAAGTGGCATTCTGTATATTCCAAGATTTGCTTTCCAATCCAGGCTGATACTGCTTGCCGCTCTTCTAAATCTGCTACTTCATCTAATCCATCTAACAGTATTAAACACTTACCTTGATTTAAGTGCCGTTCAAACCAGCCTACGGGAGGTTTTAAATTGGGATATTGTTCTGATTGAGAAAAATGTTCATACATTAAATCTGCCAGCTTCGGTTGCTGCTTTATTGAATCCTCATTCCCAACAATTTGATGCACATGATTTCTCAAAAATAATAAAATGGGTACATAAGATGTTAAATGATATTGACGTTGCTTATTAGATGCGAATATTAATGCTAAATGTTGTAATAAAGTGGTTTTACCACATCCTGGTGACCCGATAATAGCCAAAACCATTCTTTTATGTTGCGGAGAACGCCAAAAATCCCAAATAGGACGGTTACCTATTAATTCTTGATTAGAAAGCGGATCAAAATTAAGTTGTGTCGTGGGTGCAACACGTAATTCAACAAACACTTCTTCAATTTCAAGTGTAAATGTTCCTCTTGTTCGTAATCCCCGTACATTAAATACACGGTGTTCATAAAGGATATGCTGATTATATCGACGTTGAAAACTTGAAAACCAAAGACTTATCATCTTAGATAACCAACTTATGATGATATTAAATTCTTTTTTTAATTTACTCATGCCATGCTATTTTAAGTGATATGATGAATTATAATAACAATTATTATTAATCAATATAATATCATATTTTAGAATGTTGTTTTATTTTGATTTGTAATGTTGTATACTCATCAATATTATTAAAAAATTTTCAAAAATATCGATGTTTAAAATATATCAACTAAGTTTTGTATTATTGCTCATTGTACATCCAATTCAAGCAAAAAATTTATTAGAACTTTATCAATTAGCAGAAGACAGTGATCCTCAACTCAAAATTGCCAATCAAGAACGTCTCATTACTTTTGAAAAAAAGGCACAAGCACAAGCCCCTTTATTACCAGAAATTAGTTTGGGGGCTAATGCTAATGAGAATTGGAACACACAACATTGGATGAGCGGTCATAATGTAGAAAATACCCATATAGGTTATAATATTTCTCTTCGATACACATTATATCGACGTGAATTCAATATTCAATTAGAACAAGTAGACAGTCAAATTAATCAGGTTAATGCACTGTATGAAGTTGCAAAACAAGAATTGATCGAACGCTTATCGACGCGTTATTTTGCAATACTGTCTGCTCAGGACACATTAAAATTTGAGCGTATTGCAAAACGGGCTTTTAAACGACAATTAGAAGAAGCACAACAACGTTTTCAAGTGGGATTGATTGCGATTACTGATGTTGAAGAAGCACAAGCAGGGTATGATCTTGCAATTGCTGATGAAATTCAAGCGAAAAATGACTTGGATAATGCCCATGAAGGATTGCGTGAACTGACGGGAACGTATCATCAAATCTTAGCGACTTTAAAAACAGAAGTCCCTTTACTTGAGCCTGATCCTGCTAATATTGATGCTTGGACTCAAACAGCATTAGAGCACAACCCAAAATTATTAGCAGCACAATATGCAATAGAAAATGCACGTTTAGATATTGGAAAACAACGGGCGGCACATTTGCCGACGATTGATTTGGTTGCACAACACAGTTATAACCATAATCTGAGAGGCGATGATACAGGGGCTTTGACAAACAATAATAGTATCGGTATACAATTAAATTATTATTTGTATGAAGGGGGAGCGATACGTGCACGCACGCGTGAATCTCAACAATATCGTATTAAAGCGATTGAAGAACAAGAGCAACAGCGTCGTCTGATTCAATCAAAAACGCGTCAGGCATTTTGGAATTTAAAATCTAGTATCAGTCGTGTTAAAGCATTAAAACAAGCCGTTACTTCAACGGAAACCGCTTTAAACGCAATACAAACTGGTTTTGAATTAGGCACACGAACATCAGTAGATGTTATTAATGCTCAACGTGATTTATTACGTGCTCAACGTAATTATTCTCGTGCTCGTTATGATTATGTGCTAAACACTTTACGCTTAAAGTTAGCAGTTGGTTTATTGAGCCCAGATGATTTAGTGGGCATTAATGATTGGTTAGAATCTCCATAACTTTTTCTTTTGCACGTTCAAAATACTTCAATTATCACACCATGACAAACACCACTAGAAAAATTTTAGTGACCAGTGCATTACCTTATGCGAACGGATCCATACACCTTGGACATTTAGTTGAATATATTCAAACAGATATTTGGGTACGATTTCAAAAAATGCGTGGACATCAATGTTACTATGTCTGTGCTGATGATGCACATGG
Source organism: Thiomargarita sp. (assembly GCA_030635005.1). GTDB lineage: Bacteria > Pseudomonadota > Gammaproteobacteria > Beggiatoales > Beggiatoaceae > DAOVZS01. The sequence continues at coordinate 16,323 of DAOVZS010000010.1, forward strand.
TACCCCCATTATGTTACGTGCTCAAAAAGAAGGCAAGACGCCTGAACAATTAATTGCCCATTTTCAAGCAGAACATTACGCTGATTTTACTGATTTTTTCATCAATTTTGATAATTACCATTCTACGCATAGCCCAGAAAATCAATACTATGCCAATATCATTTATCAAGGATTGAGTGATGGCGGATATATCACCCGTTCGGTTATTCGACAATTTTATGACCCGACTAAAAAAATGTTTTTACCTGATCGCTTTATTCATGGGGAATGTCCACATTGTGGGGCAAGCGATCAATATGGTGATCACTGTGAAAAATGCAGCAAAACATATTCACCCACTGCATTAAAAAACCCAGTTTCTGTGATTTCAGGAACAACACCCATCGAAAAGGATAGCGAACATTTATTTGTCACGCTTGCAGATTTTGAATCTATGCTAAGCGATTGGATTAGCAGTGGCACTTTACAAAGTGAAATGCACCATAAACTCAAAGAATGGTTTGCGGAAGGATTGCAATCTTGGGATATTTCCCGTGATGCGCCTTACTTTGGTTTTGAAATCCCTAATGAACCCGGTAAATATTTTTATGTTTGGCTAGATGCTCCTGTAGGATATATCGCTAGTTTCAAAAAACTGTGTGATAGAGAGCACCTTGATTTTGACGAATTTTGGGCTGAAGAAAGTAAAACTGAATTGTATCACTTTATTGGTAAAGATATTATTTATTTTCATGCCTTATTTTGGCCAGCCATGTTATCAGCTGCAAAATTTAGAAAACCCACAGCAATTTTTGCACATGGTTTTTTAACCGTAGATGGACAAAAAATGTCCAAATCACGGGGTACCTTCATCAATGCCCGCACATATTTAAAGCATTTGAAACCAGAATATTTACGCTATTATTTTGCAGCAAAATTGGGAAATGGGATAGAAGACATTGATTTAAATTTAGCAGATTTCCTGCAACGTGTCAATTCAGATTTAGTGGGTAAATTCGTGAATATTGCCAGTAGATGTGCCGGTTTTATTACAAAACATTTTAAAGGAAAACTCTCTTCAAAACTTGCCAATCCTATGCTTTATCAAAATTTTATACGGGAAGGCACACAGATTGCCATCGCTTATGACGAACGTGATTATAATAAAGCAATGCGTGATATCATGGCGCTAGCAGATCGTGCGAATCAGTATATTGACGAACATAAGCCTTGGCTCATGGTCAAACAAGAAAATAGTCAATCAGAATTACAAGCAGTCTGTAGTCAAGGTTTAAATCTTTTTCGAGTACTCATGGGTTATTTATCCCCGATTTTGCCTTTAATGACAAAATCGGTCGAAAAATTCTTAGTTTCTCCCATTGTTTGGCAACCAGAACCGTTACTCTCCCATACCATTAAGCCTTTTAAACCCTTAATGATACGGATTAATCAAAAACAGATTGATGCTATGCTTGAAGATTCCAAAGAAACACTTGAGACCTCTTCGACAGCAGAACCCGTCAGTAAACTTATTAATTATGATGATTTTGCAAAAGTTGACTTACGTATTGCTCGTATTATCAAAGCAGAATATGTAGAAGGGGCTAAAAAATTATTGCGTTTAAGCTTAGATGTGGGAGAAAAAACACCCCGCACTGTCTTTGCGGGGATAAAAGATGCGTATACACCCAAACAATTAACAGGGAAATTGACCGTAATGGTGGCTAATCTTGCTCCCAGAAAAATGCCTTTTGGCATGTCAGAAGGCATGGTATTAGCAGCGGGACCTGGTAAGAAAGACCTCTTCATACTCACGCCTGATGAGGGTGCACAACCAGGAATGCGCGTCAAATAATTAAATCTGAGGGTGCCCCCTCAGGAGACGGAACAAATGTTATGGAAAGGAATTCTTGAGATTAAAATATAAAACCTTAATTTATTTGGAGCATTTTTATGAGTGACGTTAAACATTGTCGTTTATTAATTTTGGGATCAGGGCCCGCAGGTTATACTGCTGCCATTTATGCAGCACGTGCGAATTTAAACCCTGTACTGCTTACTGGTATGGAGCAAGGCGGACAATTAACCACAACAACTGATGTGGAAAATTGGCCAGGCGAACCTGATGGTGTACAAGGTCCAGATTTAATGGAACGTATGCGAAAACATGCTGATGGTTTTAAAACAGAAATGATTTTAGATCAGATTAATGCAGTTGATTTAAAACAACGTCCCTTTAGTTTAACGGGAGATGCGGGAAGTTATACGTGTGATGCCTTAATTATTGCTACGGGTGCATCTGCCCAATATTTGGGTTTGCCCTCAGAAGAGGCTTTTAAAGGACAAGGGGTGTCAGGATGTGCTACCTGTGATGGGTTCTTTTATCGTGATAAAAAGGTTGCGGTGATAGGTGGTGGCAATACAGCTGTAGAAGAAGCCTTATATTTAGCCAATATTGCTTCACATGTAACTGTAGTTCATCGTCGCGATGCCCTTCGTTCTGAGAAGATATTAATCAATCGTTTGCTAGAAAAAGAAAAAGAAGGCAAAGTAACGATAGCTTGGAACAATGTACTTGATGAAGTATTGGGTGATAAGACGGGTGTGACGGGTATGCGTATTAAAAATGTGCAAGATCAGAGTACTCAAGATATTGATTTACATGGAGTTTTCATTGCGATAGGTCATAAACCTAATACCCATTTATTTGTAGATCAATTAACCTTAAAAAATGGGTATCTCGTTGTTAATCGGGGGGGGGATGGCAATGCACAAATGACCAGTGTTCCCGGTGTTTTTGCAGCAGGTGATGTCTGTGATCATATTTATCGTCAAGCGGTGACTTCAGCAGGTATGGGTTGTATGGCTGCCTTAGATGCTGAAAAATATTTAGACAATCTTTAACAACATTATCAGTTATCAACGCATGATAACTGGTAATATAGATCTTGTGAGTTTATGAAACTTATTATATTACTGTTTATCCTATTTAATTTATTAGGCTGTGCTACTCCCAAAATAGAATCTTGGTCAATTGCTCTTCTTTATAATGAAGCAACAGAAGCTATGAATGATGGTGATTTTGAAAGAGCGATTAAATATTATGAAATACTTGAAGCACGTTATCCTGCTGGAAAGTATGTACAGCAAGCTCAAATGAATGTCATTTATGCTTATTTTAAAAATGAGGATTCAGATTCAGCGATAATAGCTGCTAATCGTTTTATAAAATTATCGCCACGTCATTCTAAAGTAGATTATGTTTATTATATTAAGGGATTAGTTTATTTTGAGCAGAATAGAGGGAGTTTAGATCGTTTTTTAGCATTAGATCGTTCGCAACGTGATCAAAGGGGACTCACACAATCCATTCAAGCTTTCGAAGAATTAATAGAACGTTTTCCTAAAAGCAAATATAGTCCAGATGCTCAAAAACGCATGATTTATTTGCGTAATATACAAGCACAACATGAAATACATGTGGCACTCTTTTATTTAAAGCGAGGTGCTTATATTGCTTCTGCTAACCGTGCTAAAAAAGTGATTGCATCTTATCAAAAGTCGCATCTCGTTTCCAAAGCATTGGTAATATTGGCAAAAAATTATAAAATTATGGGGTTACATGCGTTATCTCATCGTACATTAGAAATATTACAATCTAAATATCCTAATCATCCAGGAATTGCAGAAGTGACGGCTTTAAAAGTTAAATAATTTTTTCGGGAATAAGCCTGAAATGGCTCTCCTGAATTTCAGGAAAGTGAATTGTGTTGTACCGTCGCTTCTGGATTCAAAATGAGCTATCATTTCACGGGTTCTGTCATAAATCCTAAACGACTAATCCCTGCTTTTTGTGCATCTGACATGATTTGTGCGATGTTTTGATATTGCGTTTCTTTGTGAGCGCGGAGATGTAATTCAGGTATAGGCTTTTTTTGGGCAGCTTGCTTGAGACGAATGTGATATTCTTCTCGTGTAATTGCCTCATCATTCCAAAAAATATTCCCTTTCTGATCAATCGCTAATACAATTTTATTGACTGTTTCAGAAATTTTTTGGCTAGAAGCTTTAGGTAGTTCAATTTTAACAGCATTTGGCGTCAATAAAGGTGCAGTAATAATAAACAGAATCAATAAAACTAACATGACATCCACAAATGGAATAATATTGATTTCTGATAAGAGTTCGTTATTATCATCATCATTATCATAGTTCATGATGTCATCTCTTTTTGCATCATTTGTTTTAAATCAACACGAGCACCGGTATTGAGACAGGTGTGCACATCATGAGCAAACCCTTCTAATTTATTCAGATAAACACGGTGACTTCGCACCAAAGCATTATACGCTAGCACAGCGGGTATCGCCACGGCTAATCCAAATGCCGTCATGATTAACGCTTCACCAACAGGGGCAGCCACAGTATCTAAAGAAGCACTGCCTTGCATACTTATTTGAATAAGTGCATCATAAATACCCAGGACAGTTCCTAATAAGCCTACAAAAGGAGCTGTACTGCCTACTGTTGCTAAAATACTCAAACCAGAGGTTAGGGGGGCGGTGCCGTCTTTGATAGCACGTCGTAAATTACGTGCGATAAAATCATTTTGTGAACAAATATGGGTAATATGTGTACGTGTCTCATAATATATTGCAGCATGAATGCCTTCTATAGCCACAATTGAAAATGGATTATGAGCTTTACAACTACGTATCACATCCAAAGATGATGTATTCCAAAAAAGTTTCAACATTTGCTTTGAACGCCAACTGCTTATCCAAAATTGAAATGTTTTACTAATAATAAGCGTCCAAGAAATCACTGACATCAATATCAGTATAAAAATAATAGATAAAGAAAGCACATTCAAATGTGCTATAAAATGTGTCAAACCAAATGGGTTAGAAGCCATAGTACTCACTACATTAATTTGAAAATAATAGGAATAGTCACCCATGCAGTGACAGATTTCCCCGCTTTTTTAGCAGGCATAAAACGCCATTTATTTTTAACTTGTCGAATAGCTGCTTTATCTAATCTTCTAAAACCACTGGTTTTTGTGAGTTTAATCACTGCCGCATTGCCATTGATACTGATTTTAACCTTAAGTACAACAGTGCCTTCCTCTCCACGTTTCCGAGATAGTCTTGGATAAGGAGGGTGTGGATTATATTTATATGAGGGCGGAATGGTGACTGACACTTTAGTTTTTACCGGGGGATGCACAGTCTTTTGATAATGCGTGTGTTTTTGTGTTTTGGTTTTACTGCCTTCTGTTAACGCAACCTTTTTAGCAGGTGTCGTTTTTACAGGCATAGTCACCGTTTTTTGAGTTTTTTTAGAAAGTGCCGTTTTTTTAGGGAGAGTGTGTTTTTTGCTCACAGTTTTTTTTCTCCTTTTTAAACGTCGTTTTTTTCTCGATGTCCTTTTTTTTGGGATTACCACTTTTTTAGGTATTTTAATCACAGCTGGCACCGCGGGGGGGGCAGGTATAATCAAACTCACCATAATGGGTTTCAATGGTTTTTCAATGGGTTGTAGCGATGCTAATTGTATCACGTGCCAAAAAACCATAACATGCAATGCTAATACTGCCAGAAAAATCAACGTAGATTTCATGATGATCACTCTACATTCTGTGTTAATCGTCCCCAATATTTAAATATTGTGCTATTAATTGTTGTTGCGTCTTAGCTGAAACAGCAGCATAATGACTCAGTACCATCGTAAAAAAACCTTGTCCTCCAGTAGCCGATTTGAGTTCTGTTTGATAATGATTTAAGGCACTCTGAGGCACTTCTGTTTTAACACAAACCATATTAGAAGGACGCATATCGCTACCTAAAATACGCCCACCTTTGCTGGCAATTTCACCTGTAATATGCCCTATATTTTCATTGGGAATGGTAATATCTGTCTTTGCAATCGGTTCTAATATCAAGGGTTTGGCTTGCTTGATAGCGTCTAAAAAGGCTTTTTTACCTGCTGTAATATACGCAATTTCCTTAGAATCCACTGCATGATGTTTTCCATCATACACCGTTACTTTGATATCTTGCATCGGATAGCCCGCAATCGCACCCGACTTAAAAATTTGTTGGATGCC
>DAOVZS010000207.1 GCA_030635005.1 Thiomargarita sp.
CCCCATTTTCTAAAATATCGATTTGGCGTTCTACTTCAATATTAATGGCACGTTCCACAAAACGAAAGGAATTTAGGTTTTTCAATTCAGAGCGGGTTCCCAGTGCTTTTTGCCCTTTAGGACGTACAGAAACATTGGCATCACAGCGAAAAGATCCTTCTTGCATATTACCATCACAAATGTCTAAATAACGTACCAAAGAGTGAATTTTTTTCATATAAGCGACTGCTTCTTTCGCAGAACGCATATCAGGTTCTGATACGATTTCTAATAAAGGTGTTCCTGCACGATTTAAATCAATCGCACTAAAAGATTCTTCATGTACCGATTTTCCCGCATCTTCTTCCAAATGTGCACGTGTGATACCAATCGTAATTTCCTGATTCTCAACTTCAATTTTTAAAGAGCCTGTGCCCACTATCGGTAATTCATATTGACTGATTTGATATCCTTTTGGTAAGTCAGGATAAAAGTAATTCTTGCGGGCAAAAATTGAACGTGAGGCGACTGTCGCATTAATGGCTAAACCAAATTTAGCGGCCATACGCACCACTTCTTCATTAAGTGCGGGCAGAACTCCGGGTAATCCTAAATCCACTGCACAGGCTTGTGTATTAGGTTTAGACCCATAAGCCGTTGATGCTCCTGAGAAAATTTTACTTTTTGTGGCTAATTGTGCATGAATTTCTAGCCCAATCACTGTTTCCCATACCATATCAATTGTGTCCTTATGTAATGTCTAAGCAGGATTGTCACTGTCAATATATTCATGCTTAAGACAAAAAGTGGTGGTTAAATGTTGTGCTAAGGCTTGTATACCATATCGTTCTGTGGCATGATGTCCCGCAGCGATATAATGAATACCCAGTTCTCTGGCTTCGTGTACTGTATTTTCTGATATTTCGCCACTTAAATACACATCTGCTCCCATTGCAGCCGCATTCATTAAATATTTTTGTGCTCCCCCACTACACCATGCGATACGTTTAATGGGATGTTCTCCCCCTGCAATAACTACAACACGTTTAGATAATAGTTGTTCGACTTGATTCACTAGGCGTGATAGTGTAATGGGAGATTTAAAAGTACCGATATTGCCTATTCCTTGTTTATCCATCACATCAGTTGTGGTGATTCCCAGCATTTTACCCAAACATGCATTGTTACCATATTGAATATGGGCATCTAATGGAAGATGATATGCAAGTAAACTGATGTCATGTTTGATCAATAAAGCGATTCTTTTCTTTTTAAAGCCAGTAATCGTTTGTGATTCTCCCTTCCAAAAATAGCCATGATGTACCATCAAAGCATCCGCTTTCATCTCAATAGCTTTCTGGATCACATCTAATGAGGCGGTGACGCCTGTTGCCAACATCTGAATATGTTGTTTACCTTCAATTTGTAAACCATTAGGGCTATAATCTTGAAATTGTTCAACATTCAAAAGCTTATGGGTATACGACACCAATTCTGTTAAAGTCACCATTTACTGTGCCATGATTTTGGAGTTTTGAGCAATATGTGCGCGGATTACTTTTTCCATTTCCGCTATCAATGCATCATTACTTACCTTATGATGAGGTTTGCCCCCGATATACAATAGATTCTGGGGTGTACCCCCTGTCACACCGATATGTGCTTCACGTGCTTCTCCAGGTCCATTAACCACACAGCCCATAATGGCGATATCTAAAGGATATAAAACATCTTCAAGACGTTCTTCTAATGCATTAACAGTTTTGATCACATCAAAATTTTGTCGAGAACAGGAAGGGCAAGCGATCATATTCAGCCCTTTGTGACGGAGATGCAAGCTTTTTAAAATATCAAAACCCACTTTTATTTCTTCTACGGGATCAGCCGCTAAGGAAACACGAATCGTATCCCCTATTCCTTCTGCTAACAACATCCCTAATCCAATGGCAGATTTCACCGCACCGGATCGAAGTCCACCCGCCTCTGTGATACCTAAATGTAAAGGTTGCTCAATTTGTGTCGCAAGTTGTCTATAAGCGGCGACTGTCATCAAGACATCGGATGCTTTTAAACTGATTTTAAAATCTGGGAAATTGAGCTTATCCAAAATATCAATATGGCGTAATGCAGATTCAACTAAAGCTTCAGCAGTGGGTTCTCCATATTTTTGTTGTAAATCTTTTTCCAAAGAACCCGCATTAATCCCAATACGAATCGGAATCCCGTGATCTTTGGCACTGTTTACGACAGCACGTACTCTATCTTCACGTCCAATATTACCCGGATTAAGGCGTAAACAGTCCACTCCTAATTCTGCCACTCTTAAGGCAATGCGATAATCAAAATGAATATCCGCAATTAAGGGAACGTCAACACACTGTTTGATCTTACCAAAGGTTTCAGCTGCTTCTAAACTAGGAACGGAAACCCGTACAATATCTGCTCCTACTTTTTGTAATGCTTGAATTTGTGCCACAGTTGCTTTCAAATCGCACGTGTCAGTATTTGTCATACTTTGCACAGAGATCGGTGCATTTCCCCCAACAGCAACTGTACCTACCTGTATTTGTCGCGATAATCGCCGCTTAATTTTAAATTTAGATAATGTCATTCATCCTCGCCACCGATAATAAAAGTGTTCCGACCATTTGAAGCTTTCGGATATTCTTTCACATTCTTAACAACACCTTGATATTCAATATCTAACCTAGAATTCCCCACCCTCACCTTATACGGTGGCGTCCCTTCCAAATTTAATATATCATTTGGATTTGCCGTGCCACCATATAATTTTTTACCATTTTTATCAGTCACTCTTAACCAGACTTTGCTGTTTTTCAAAAGCACACGTATGCTTTTATCTTGGACAGTCGTGCTGACAGCTTCTGGCTGTGCAATGATTTCGACTGTTTCCTTATTGATGGGGGCTGGTGTGACATTATCTGTAGTCGGCGTCACATTCTCTGTCAGTACGGGGGGGGGGAGGTTGTCTGTGGTGGGTACAGCTTCATGAACAATTGGAACAGTGATTTCAGCCACAGGATGCTGATTTGAAGATTCCCAAGAAGTTTCGTTATTTGCTATTGGCACGTCAATAATGGGTTGAGACAGTTCTGAATTATTTTGAGGATAAAATTGCCATAACACGACTAAAACAATCAAAGTGATAATCACACCAATAGTCCCTAGTGTAGGCCATAAATCACGACTTTTCACTTGTCTGTTGCGCGTGTTTCCTAAAGAAAGTATGCTTTGTGTACTGTTTTGTTTGGTGTGATCGAACTGCTCAAAAGATGCTTGAAGAGATTTGTTATTGATATTAAATAATTTTGAAAGGCTACGCAAATAACCCCGAATAAAAAGGGGGGGAGGCAAATGTGCATAATCATCTGCTTCAATCCGTTCAATGACTTTCACATCTAAATACAAATGGTCCGCCACTTGTAAAACAGACATTTTTTTAAGTACACGTGCTTCACGTATTCTGACACCAGGAGAAACGGAAGCCATTTTATCATCATTGGGATCTTTAAACTGATGTTCTTCGGTTTTGGTTTCTGGTAAAAGTGTAATATTAGTACAAGTGTCGGGATCTTCGTCCTCCATTCTAAAATTATCAAAATCCTCTTTCACTTTTGGAGTGGCTTGAATATCGGCTTCATCAATATTAAAACTCTCGAAATCATCATGGATTTTCGAGTTTTTTCGTGTATCATCAGTCATAGGAAGTCTCTGAAATTAAGGGGTTGATTGATTAATGGTGAGTGCTTCTTGAGAAAGTGGAAAATTTTGACGTAAATATAGCGTATATTTTTGTTCCATTTCAACATTATTTAAAGCACGCTCTATCCGAATTCTTAATAATAATGTGGGTGGAAA
>DAOVZS010000233.1 GCA_030635005.1 Thiomargarita sp.
CTCAAAACGATTGCCGTCAGGATATTTATCATATTCTCCAGCTATTTTACCAGACACTAAACCAAGTTGAAACTCTCCTTAATTATGGGATTTGATATTTAGATATGCCTGAACCTCCATATTATAAAAATCCTCGTCCCAATTACTCATTTTTTTGATATGCCATATTCCTTCATATTTCATATTTGAAGTGCTCATTGTTTATAATGTTCATTTTTTTGATTTGTTCATTATTTGGTTGGCATCCCTGCCAATATCAGTCCCTTTTATTGTGCTAAAACAGCTTGTAAAGCCCGTAAAGCTTGTCCACGATGGCTTAGATTATTTTTGACTTCTGGTGTTAATTCTGCAGAGGTGCAATCATGAGTAGGCACGTAAAAAAACGGATCATAGCCAAATCCATTAGAACCATGTGCTTCATGTAAAATACGTCCTTCCCATGTACCCTGACAAATAATGGGCATTGAGTCCTGTGCATGACGCATATAAACAATTACGCAATGATAACGTGCGGTGCGTTTATCATCTGGCACCGATGTTAATTTTTCTAATAAAAGTGCGTTATTTTGGGCATCAGTCGCCTGTGCACCAGCAAACCGTGCTGAATAAATACCTGGTGCTCCTTTTAAAGCATCTATTTCAATGCCAGAATCATCTGACATGGCAGGTAAACCTGTATGTTGAGCAGCATTACGTGCTTTGATTAAGGCATTTTCAACAAAACTCAACCCCGTTTCTGCTACTTCAGGTACATTAAACTGACTTTGAGGCACAACATCTAAGTGAAAAGCCGCTAACATTTGGGCAAATTCACGTAATTTCCCCGCATTTCCACTCGCTAAAACAATTTGTTGCATGTTATTATTCATTAAAATGGCACATCCTCATCAAAATCTTTATCTGGCATGGGAGCACTAGGGGGGGGAGGCGGTGCTGATTGAGGAACAGGGGGTTGTCTCATACCAGGATGTGTTGGGGGTTGTGCTCCATAACCCCCTGCTGCTGGTGGTTGTTGAGGATATGAGGCAGCTTCTGGCTGTTGGGGATACGAAGGAGAAGGGGCATAACCCGTATTTTGTGCCCCATAATTTGATCCTGCAGCATTATTATCAGCAGCAGCACGCCCTCCTAACATTTGCATGCTTCTAGCCATGATGTCTGTGCGATAACGATCTTGACCTGTTGTTTTATCTTGCCATTTACTGGTTCTTAATTCCCCTTCAACATAAATTTGCGACCCTTTATGTAAATATTGTCCCACAACTTCTGCTAATCGGTTAAAAAAAACGATCCGATGCCATTCTGTCCGTTCTTGTTTTTGTCCTGTATTTTTATCTGTCCAATTATCAGAGGTAGCCACACTAATATTAGCCACAGCTGCCCCCGTTCCCGTATATCGCATTTCTGGATCAGAGCCTAGATTTCCCACAATGATTACTTTATTAACACTAGCCATTTATATTTTATCCTTGTTATGAAAATACATTATTCAAAAAAAAACTTTTAAAGAGCGTGTTCTTTCCCTATGTTCAAGGGAATAGAAACGGTAAATTGACTGCCTTTTCCAGGAGTACTTTTGACCTGTATGGTGCCATTGTGCAATTTTGTTAATTTTTCAACCAATGATAATCCTAAACCGGTGCCTTCATGAGGACGCGAAAGACTGCCGTCAATTTGTACAAACGGTTCAAATAAATGTTTCATCTGATCTTCTGGAATCCCAATACCTGTATCAACAACATTAAAATGCACGATTTTATGATGCTGATCAGATTCTATTTCTAGAATTACTTTGCCATTTTTAGGTGTAAATTTTACAGAATTGTTGAGTAAATTAACTAGAATTTGCTTAAAACGACATTCATCAAGCATCATTGTGTTAATAGTGTCATCATCAACAAATAATATTTTTATGTTCTTTTTGTTTGCTATTTCTCTAATAAACTGTAAGCTTGCTTGACACACGGCAGTCACATTAATAGTTTGTAACTGTATCTCCATTTGTCCCGCAGTTATTTTGGATAAGTCTAAAATATCGTTAATTAAGGATAATAAATGGCGGGCACTGGTTTCAATATTATCGACTGTTTTTAACTGTTTTTGATTCAATTTACCATACGCATCTTCTCTGAGAATTTCGGACATCATTAACACCGCACTTAAAGGTGTGCGTAATTCATGACTCATATTAGCAAGAAATTCATCTTTGAGACGTACGGCTTGTTTTAATTCTGCATTTTTTCTGCGATCTGTAATATCTGTAGAAATCATCATTGCTGACACAATATTATCATCTCGTTCTACCGGGATAACATGGGCTAAAAAATACTGATCCTGAGCATTCTTATATTCAAAACTATCTGCTTGTTTTTCTTCAAAAACACAAGAGAGTGCTTTAGAATATCGCACCTGATACTTAGCAGACAGTAAATTTATAAATTTTTTACCAATAAGAGTATCTGACACAAATCCTTCGACAGGGTGATTAATGTAAGTCACCTGTCCCGCTTGTTCTACTGTGATAATCAGATCAGGGACATGTTGTAATAAGAGACGGTTTTTCATTTCACTGGTTCGTAAGGCCTCTTCAATCCGTTCTCGCTCAATAATCTCTCCCTGAAGTTGTGTATTTTGTGCCTTAAGTTTTTTTTCTAGATGACTGATGGTTAAATGCGTTTCAACACGGGCAACCACTTCTGTGGCTTGAAAAGGTTTTATAATATAATCAATAGCGCCTAATTCAAATCCTTTAAGTTTTTCGGTGGTATCAGCAACAGCAGTCATGAAAATAATAGGTATATTTTTGGTATCTTCTTGCGATTTTAAGCGTTCACACGTTTCAAATCCATTGATTCCAGGCATTTTAACATCCATAAGAATGATATCGGGTTTGATGTGACTGATGCGCTTTAATGCTGTTTCGCCATTTTCAGCCACCAATATCTTAAAACCTGCTTGAGATAAGTCATCAAATAAAACATCTATATTATGTGCTTCATCATCAACAATTAAAATAACTTTATTA
>DAOVZS010000094.1 GCA_030635005.1 Thiomargarita sp.
TAAATTCTCCGACAGTCACCTCATATTTCCCTATAGCAAAACGATCCACAGTCACTGTATGGACGGGTGTTTCATCACTATTATCATTATAACTACCCATTTCAAAAGAGCCCGCAGGAATTGATACCATTTGAGGTCCTTCACTGCCATCTTTTAAACGATCGCGAAAGACTTTTCGAATATTGAAAGATAACCGTTGTTCTTGAGCTTTAATCCGTGCAATTTCCTTTCGTTGTCTTTCCTCTTTTTCCTCCTCCTCCTCTCTCTTTTTTTCATCTCGAGAATCCTCTGTTACTTGTGTTACTTGTGTCACTTGTGCAATTGCTAAAGTTAAATGTTTAACTTCTTCTTTTGTATGAGGAATGATAATAGGTGTTCTAACTACTTTGACAGGTGATGAGATACTATTTTTCTTATCTAAAACAAACACAAAATCACCATACGCATCATCATAATCTTTAATTTTTCCATATTGTGGATGTTGACGTGGTGAATGTTGTGGGACTACATGTGCTAAATACAAGCCCAATTCAAGCCCAGTAACATACCCGTCTCCATTTAAATCCCCTCGTTTATACCGCAACGCATTTACAAAAGCGGGTGTGAAAACACTATGAGCAGGTACTTTTTCTTGTGCTCTTCCAGCAGTAATAAATTGACGTGTTTGAAGGGCAGTGGACTTTGTAATATAAGCAGGAAGTTCTGTAAAAGCAGATTTATCCTGAAACAACGTGCCTGAAAAACAACTATCGAACAGAAATAAGGCATGTTTAGCCTTAATTTTCTGAGCCAAATCTTGGATTTTATGCATACTCAAGATTTTTTTTAGAAATCCTTTTTGACTGGGAAGGGGAGCATCAGTGGGCACAATATAGCCTTTTTTACCATTTGAACGACTATGTCCATGTCCAGAAAAGAAAAATAATAAACGATTATGAGACTGAAAACCATACTTTTCAATAAATTTACTGTAAGTATTTTCTAACTGACTGCTCTCCACATCAAGATGTTTTTCAACCATAAAGCCTTGTTCTTGTAACACCGTTTCAACAGTTTCCATTTCATCATGTACAGCATGTACAGCATTTAAAGAAGACCAACCATTGTTATAATTTTGTTGTCCAATAAGTAAAGCATAACTGTGATGATACGATAACACCGTATTATCTTGACGATCTAACACTAAAATCGGTTTCTCTGTTTTGACAGGTAGATATGCGACACAAGCTGATAAAAGAGGTAATAACAGTAAAATACTATTTTTCATGATGTATTTTTAACCCTTAAACTTTTTAATCCGTTCTTTTAAAGCGACGCTATCACGCTTATACAAAAAAAGGTTTAAAAATAAATCCACATTGTTGGCAAATTTATCAGCTCCCCCCCGTTTTTCCTCTAATGCACCGTATACAGCATGAAGTAGGTTAGGCATATCACGTCGAACCACTTGATGGACTTCTATTGTACTGTCTCCTTCTTCTATAAACATATAGCCTGCCATTTGAGCATAACGAAATTGGTAATTAGAAAATAGTTTTTTTTGTTTGTCAGAAGAAAGACAATGCCACAGCATTGGGGCAAAACTGGGATGAAATGTGATATAAGGTACTCTGAAGTTTTTGAAGGTTTCAATTTTCATCAAGCCCGCATGTTCTAAAGCGATACGTAAGACATACCATTGTTTTTTAGTAAATTTGGTTTGAGACAGTAAATCAGGCACAAAGCCACCACTTTGAAATACCCCAAAAACAGGCAGTAATTGCAAGGTTTCAAGCGTCAAACTCACTTCTTTCTGAGGCAACCAAAACAACAAACCCGTTTTCTTATATTTCACTGTAAACCCTTCTAACATAAGCATTATCGCTTCAATCAGAGGATTATCAGATAGCGGTGTTGTGAAACGTTGTTCCAATGTTTCCAAGGAATTTTGATTACTTAAGGAGACAGCTAACATTTTAATGGATAACGGATGATAGTGTACTTTCTTAAATAGTGTTATTAATGTTTCCCGTTCAATCTGTTGGGCTGGAGGCAATTTTAATAAATGTTTAAAATATCCTATCGCTTCCTCCTTATCCAATCCAGATAACGTTAAGTTATATTCACTATTATCAGGTGTATCGCTGGTTAATAAAATGTGAGCATATTCAGATAATTGTTGTGTCGTCTTTAATAATTCTTTTCGTGCCACATCAGGAACAGTTTCCATGTTATCAAATAACAATAACAGTGATTCTTCTTGTAACGCCTTATAAACATCGGTGATATTATCTAAATCTTGTTTTAAGTGCTTTGATATCGCTCTGATGGCAAATCCAACGACATCTATGCCAAAAAATCGTGCATAATCAATATAACAAGTATCCTTAAATAAACCTGTACGTGATAACCAATGTGCTGCTTCACGTGCTAAATAAGTTTTTCCCTGCCCCCCAACCCCTATAATGGTGAACATACGTCTTTTATCTTGTATAAAGGCTTTTTCAATCTGCCATATTTCTCGACTTCTCCCAAAAAAAGGATCTGATGCTGGTCGGAATGCTACTTTAGCCTTCAAAGAATGATGTACTAAGCTACGTCGAATAGTAGTGTCATAACATACATAAGTAGTTTGAGGATCATATAAGCGTTCCCAAGCTAATGATAATACTTTTGAATGATAAGCATTAATAATTAATATGCGTTGGGATGTCTCTTGCTTTTTAAATTTACGAAACAGCTGAAATGCTGTATGATCCGTAAAAATACTTTTAAAAAGTTGTTTGCCATCTAGATCAATTTGAGTGTTCTTAAAATTGATAATATTAGAGTGTTGTCCCTTAAAACGTACAATGCATTGATTTTCCGTAGAAAATTCAATTTTTAATTCGCTTTCTTTTTTCATGAGGTGTTGACTTGACATCCGAGATTTAAATAGGGTATTTTAAATACTATTCTCAATTTTAAACTGAACTATAAATTAACTTTTATTATGCTTATTAAAAAAATGTTTGTCAATAATATTGGTAAAGCGATTGTTTTACCACTAATTTCTGTAAGTTTTCTGTTGACAGGGTGTGGTGGGGATGACACTCGACCAGTAGTTCAAGATACAGGCGACATTGTTGCTGATGCTGGCGATGCTATAAAGGATACTGGGCAAGGTGCTGTTGATGAAGCGAGCGCGGAAGTAGCTGCTGAAGTCGAAGAAGCTCAGGAAGATGCTATAGATGCAGTCATTCCGCCTGTTGATGAGGAAGCAGAAGCAGAAGCAGAAGAAGCAAGATTAGCAGAAGAAGCAAAAGTAGCAGAAGAAGCAAAAGTAGCAGAAGAAGCAAGATTAGCAGAAGAAGAAGCAGCAGCAATAGAAGCAGCAAAACCTGTCTTTGTTGTATTGACGACCAACACAGATATCAAAGCAGTGCAAAGTGCTTTAAAAGAAGCAGGTTATAAAGTTGGTAGGATTGATGGTGATCATGGTAACAAAACTATCAAGGCTATTAAGCAGTATCAAGAAGCCAATGATCTACAAGGTGACGGTAAAATGACTCAACAAACTTTAGATGCATTGGGCGTAACTGTAACTGAATAAGTATTCATGGGTTGGGGGGGCACTTTCCCCTCATTATGTTGACTTTTTCCTAATATGTGTCATTATTAACACAATATCAAATCTTAAAAACAACATTGTTGTTTTTTTCCAACGTTAGGAAAAGCCATGAAAATATTACACATCATATTATTCTTTAGTGCATTGACGATACATGCTCATGCAAAAGATATTGAATTCATTCAAAGCACGGCTAGCTTATCAAATGATGTACATTCAACATTATATTCTGATAACAGCTTTGCAGAAGACTATACTTCATTTAGTGTGGGTGGATTTGGTGTGATAGGCAATTGGGTTATTGGAGGAGAAGGTATTGGTATTATTGATGATGCACAACCCTTAAGTCAAACTACCGTTCAAGGTTATGGACTTTTAAAAGGGGGGTATATGGCATATTCAGATGAAAATACCCGTATTTTTCCTATGTTAGGCGTGGGGGGCGGTGAGTTTATGGTTTATAACAATGGAGAAACTGCTGAAGGAATGTTAGTCGATGTATCCATTGGGATCTTATTTGCACAAATGAGTAAAAAAACCATGTTGGCAGTGAATATGGGTTATTTGCACTCTATGGATTGGCAATTAGAAGGAGATGAAATCGCAATGTCAGTATTTTATTTAAATTTTAATGTGGGAGGAAAATAAGATCATCATATATAAAAAATTGACTAAAACCATTTCTTTGCAATTTATCTTTGCAAGTGTTATCTTAAGTGGATGTCATGCTGGGAAAGATACTCAGATTCAAGTGCCCATAGATATTCAAGAACACTCTTTATCTGAAGAAATGAGAGCATTGACAAGAAGTGTATCCTTAGAACAAGAGGTAGAACCAATTTTAGAGGTGGCAGAACCTATCCCAGAAATAGAAGAAGTCATAGAAGAGTATGTGATACCAGATTGCGTAGATGAAGAAGAAAATGATATATTTGTGAGACTGACCACAAGAGCCGATAGGAAAGTTTTGCAACGTGCTTTACGAGAAGCTGGTTATCAGGTTGGTTCTATTGATGGTTATTTGGGTAAAAAAACCTACATAGCACTTAAACAGTATCAAGAAAAACATGAAATGTCAGGTGAAGGAAAACTCACTCAAGATACCTTATCTTCACTCGGAATAAGTGAGGCTGTATCAGTTATTGTTATTGAAGAAGTAAATTAGAAGTCAAACGTGCTGATAAATACTCACGATTTAAACGAGCAATATGACTCAGTGGAATATTTTTTGGACATTCAAAAGAACACGCCCCCGTATTAGTACACGTCCCAAATCCTTCCTTATCCATTTGAGCGACCATTTTTTCTACCCTTAATTGTTTTTCGATTTGTCCTTGGGGTAAGAGAGCTAAATGCGACACCTTCGCCGCCACAAAAAGCATGGCTGATGAATTTTTACAGGCTGCAACACAGGCCCCACAGCCAATACAATCTGCTGCTTCAAAAGCATCTTTAACATTTTCATTAGGAATGGGAATGGCATTTGCATCAGGAGCTGACCCTGTATTTACTGAGATATAGCCACCTGCTTGAATAATTCTATCAAAAGCTGATCTATCTACAATCAAATCTTTAAGCACAGGCAACGCTTTGGCACGCCAAGGTTCTATATAAAGGGTATCGCCTTCCTTAAAAGAGCGTATATGCAATTGACATACCGTCACACCTTGTTCAGGACCATGAGGTCTCCCATTGATATGAAGACTGCATAAGCCACAAATACCTTCACGACAATCATGATCAAAAGCAACAGGATCTTCATTTTTTTTTAATAAGGTTTCATTTAAAATATCCAACATTTCAAGAAAAGAAATGTCTGGACTGATGTCAGAAAGGGTATAATCTACCATTTTACCTAGAGAATGGCTATTTTTTTGGCGCCAAATTTTTAGATGAAGTATCATGGGAATGTTTTTAGAAGAAAGGAGATGAAGAATAGATTTATAGCTATGAGTGGACTTGAACCACCGACCTCAGCATTATGAATGCCGCGCTCTAACCAACTGAGCTACATAGCCAAAAACAATCACTTTTTGTATTATGACAAATTAAAAATATATTGTCAAGCAAAAATTGTTTAAGTTATGTCGATGCGTTCATAATCATGCGTAATTTTAGTGGTTGCACTTAACATAGCGGATACAGAGCAATATTTTTCTGCTGATAAATTAACGGCTTTTTTTAACAGACTCTCTTTTATATCACGCCCTGTGATAATAAAATGAATATGAATCGTGCTAAAAATTTGTGGATATTCATCACGTCGCGTTCCTTCTACTTCTATCACACAATCACTGATATTTTGACGTTGTTTTTTGAGAATGTTTAACACATCCATTGCAGTACAACTACCCAATCCCATCAATATCATTTCCATAGGACGGATACCCATATTACGCCCACCAATTTCTGCAGCACCATCTATGACTACACCATGTCCACTATCAGATTCCCCGAGCAGACAAGCATTTTCAATCCATTTTATACGTGCTTTCATGTCATCATCTTTTTGAAATTTAAAACCATGATAACACATTATAAATCATCAATCAGGCAATATTTTTATAAAACAACCATATGGCACTGTTTCAGAGTGCGTCACGTGTTTACCTGCTTGTGATTCTTTTAACGCAGCCCGTACATAGTTAAAAGGCTGATCTTTAAGCCCAAAAGGATCATTATCAATCGCCCCATGATAAATCACAATACCTTTAGGATCAATAACATATATTTCAGGTGTTTTAGTGACTTGATACAATTTAGCTACTTCACCCGAGAAATCACTTAAATAAAGATAAGAGGCATGATAACTGTCTTTCCATCTAATATTATCCTCTCTATTCATATAATAGGTACTGTTAATCGCTAACCATCTCACATTAGAAACTTGTTTTGCAATTGTTTGCATTGTTTTTTTTTGATAATGCCGTTGCACACGTACACAATCTGGATTGAACCATTCTAATACCACATATTTTCCGCGTAAATAGGAGAGACTTAGAGGGCCCCTGAGGGTATCTTGTAAGGTGAAATTGGGGGCAGGTACACCAATATCAACAGCATATACTGCTTTGTTCCCTATTAATAATATTAATACTGGTATTATTAAATATAATGATTTGTACATAATATTAAAAAAATCTCTCTTTTTAAGTCCTCAATTCATCATGTTATAATCATTAATTTAGAACTGATTTTTATGAAAACGAGCCAAAAATTTCCTATTATTTTAATGATTGTCTTTGCCTTCAGTTTATCTGCCATCACAATTGCGACACTTTATGCTCAAAAACAATTCTGGCAAAAACAAGACTATCAACATATTATTACTGATATTTTACACCACAATAAAGCGGCTATTAAAACGTTTGAGCATGCTGCTTTGTTTACTCAAAAACAAATACTTGAAGACGAGCGGGTAGCAAAAGCATTAGTCTACACTTATACGCAACAATCCTTAGATCCTATTGCCATTATTTCAAATACTTATGAAGAAAGTATAGAAACGATTATTTTTCAAAAGAAACCTGTATATCGTATGCTAAAAGATTATTATGATCGTAAAATAGAGCATGCACTGACAGCACATCATTTTAATAATGCATTCGTTTTAATCAAAACACTAAAAACAAAATATCCTAATGATAGGGCATTATCTAATAAATATCAAGCGATTCAAAAATTGAAAAAAAAGCGGTTATCCCTATTAATTCAACAATATATGACTTGTCTTGAAGACGTACAAGCCCCTTTACTAAAAAGAACACAATGTATGGCAGAAGCACGTGACAAAATTGAACGGGTAGGTATTGATCATCGTTTACCTAATGATCCCAATCTACCCGCTATGTATGCTGAGGAAATGAATAAAGCCTTAACACATAAAAACTATCCACATGCAGAAAAAATATTATTAGATTGGCAACATTTAATCACCACTTCCTCTCCACAACGGGTTCTCATTAAACAACAATTACGCCTTCATCAAGATATTAAAAATATTATTTCAGATTTAACTCGTCATCATCAAGGCAATATTGTCAAAAGATTAACACAATTATCAATAGTACCTGTCTTGCAAAATGAAATACTTGATATGCCCAGGGTTCAAAACAATCTACTGAGATATCATCTCAATGAAGCCTTAGCCTTGATGACGATTCAAAATGTGAATATTGATCCCATGACTGAAATTAGAATGGCAGAAGTCTTAACAACTACCCACAAAAAACGGACAGCATCTTCTTGGATCCCTCCCACAACACCGTTATCTGATTCAAGCAGTCCAGAAATTGTTCAATTATTAACAGAATGTCAAATACATTATGCAGCGAATCGCCTGACTACGGGTAAATCAGGCACAGCATTAGCGTGTTATCAAAATGTTTTAGAACAATCTCCGGGTAATTTGGATGCGATTAAAGGCTTGAAAAGCCTTGAAA
>DAOVZS010000115.1 GCA_030635005.1 Thiomargarita sp.
ACTCCCAACTATCGCACCACATATGCCTTAAACCTAAAAAAAGAGCTGCCACGTATCCCATTATTAGAGAATTTCGCTCTCCTGTGTGAATTTGGGAGGAGTTTGGCACCCTTACACCTATTCTATGAGCGACAGGAGCCTTATGACCTGCAACTTGTTGAAAATCCTAATGTTCCGTTCTCTATGAGAGTGGAAAAAATGAAGTTTAGCAAGGATAAAACGCAAATCATTTATAATGAAGTCCTTACAATTAAAGGGATTCCTAAAGAAGTTTTTGAATATAAACTGGGCAACAGGAGTACCTTAGAATGGATTGTTGACCAATATCGGTTTAAAACTGACAAGCGAAGTGGTACCCTAACAGAGCGGACGATAGCATGTATTTTATTGATTTGATTAAGAAGATTGTTACCGTGAGCTTGGAGACGGTGAAATTGGTGAAGGGGTTGGATTGAAATGTTCATTCATGCAAAATTTGGTCAAACGTATTCAATACAACGGACGCAGTGAGCTGATAGTCCATATGATGCGGTTATATATGGATTTATTGATGATGTCAAAAATCATGAGCATTATCAGTTAGCAAAAGCGGGTGATTATCAACAGGCTGTCTTATTAGCAGAATCTTTTCTGAATGAACAGCTGGTTCAAAATTTAGTGCATCATTATAGCAACCCTATTATTTTACCCATTACTGCAGAAGAAAAACAAGGCAAAAATGCTATCCCTCTTGGAATGGCTGATGTTATTAATAGGGTTACTGGATGGAAAGTTTCAGAGAATATATACCAGATAAATAAAGCAGGACATACTGGAGCCAATGGATGGCATCGAATAACGACGCCTGCGATTTTTAAAGGTGAGATTGTTCTAGACGCTGAATATTTAATACTTGATGATTTTATTGGAATGGGTGGGACGCTTGCAAATATTAAAAGTTTTATTGAAAACGCAGGAGCTAAGGTGATAGGATTTCAGGTATTAACAGGTAAAAAAGAATCTTCTCACTTATATCTTAGAAGTGACACACTTGAGAATTTAAGGAAAAAACATGGCATCTTTGAAAAAGAATTTCAAGAAATCGTCCAATTTAACTACACAGGGCTCACAGAATCAGAAGCTCAATATTTACTCAGGGCTAAAACTATTGAACGAATCCGAAATCAAATCACTCGAGCACTTCGTGAGAACCAATGCTCGAAAGATAAATAACAGAACACTTTGAAAGTCATGATATCCCTCTCCTAAATCTCAGGAGAGCCATTATGCCTTATTTATTCGATTTTAAATTATACGTTGCGATCGAAGACAAAAAGTTCTTGAACACGTGTTAAATTATTTTTTTTAAATTCTAAAGAAATTTTTTCTATTTCTAAAGTATGTTTGTTGTACTCTTTCTGGAACTCTAAATTTATTTTTTGTTGTTCCAAATTATGTGTGTTGTTTTCTTTTTGGAGCTCTAAATTCATCTCCATATCCTTCAATACACAAGTTGTATATGATTTTATAAGTTCGTTTTTTATTTCAGCAGCCTGTTCTAATTCTATTATATTTTCAAAAACGTACATCGTTTTATATAGAGCTGGTGTATTGTCAGAGATATTTTTTTCTGTTGTCTGCAATGTATTCTCTCTTTTTAAAGTTGGTTCCATTATTCTTAATTATTACTTTATCCTATTGAATTCAATATTCAAGTTTTTTTTATAAGATTCAGAATTTTGTACATTCTGAATCAGACAATATTTATCAGCTTATATACATCACCGCAAATCCAACACATCCTGCATATCAAACAAGCCTTTATCTTTTTGCATAATCCAATGGGCAGCACGTATTGCACCATTAGCAAAAGTCATACGACTCGAAGCTTTATGCGTAATTTCAACACGTTCGCCCACATCTGCAAACATCACCGTATGTTCACCGACAATGTCGCCTGCGCGTATGGTTTCAAAACCAATCGTATGACGTTCACGTGCCCCCGTTTTGCCTTGGCGTCCATAAACAGCACATTGTGATAAATCACGCCCTAACGTGTTAGCAACAATCTCGCCCATACGTAAGGCTGTGCCCGAAGGCGCATCCGTCTTATGGCGGTGATGGGCTTCTATCACTTCAATATCTACATCATTTCCCAACACTTTGGCAGCAATTTCTAATAATTTAAAGGTAAGATTGACACCGACACTCATATTTGGTGCGAATACAATAGCAATGTCTTGGGAAGCTTGAACGATAAGATCACGTTGTTCAGATGAAAAACCTGTGGTGCCAATCACCATACGTTTATGAGCAGCACGACACAGGGCTAAATGGGCTAAAGTGGCTTCAATAGTGGTAAATTCAACCAACACATCAAAAGTATTAATAACCTCATTCAGCTCTTTTATAATAGGAATGTCAAGTTTACCTATGCCTGCCAATTCACCCGCATCGCACCCAATAAAACTACTTTCAGGATATTCAAATGCAACAGTGACCTCTGTATCGGTTAATTGGGTGCAAGACTCAATGAGTCTGCGTCCCATTCGTCCAGCTGCGCCCGCGATTGCGATATGGGTTGTCATAATATTATTTCGAAAAAAGAGTTATTTTAATCTTCAAAAAATTTTTTTAGACGATTGATCCAAGAATTTTCTTTAGGGCTATGTCGTTTTTTACTCTCATGCATGCTGTCATCTAATTCTCTGAGCAATTCTTTTTGACGTGCTGTTAGATTGACTGGAGTTTCTACCACGACACGACAATGTAAATCACCTGTTGCTCCACCCCGTACCGGTTTAACCCCTTTGCCCCGAATACGAAATTGTTTGCCTGTTTGTGTTTCAGCAGGAATTTTAAGCATAATCCGACCATTAAGTGTCGGGGCTTCTAATTCTCCACCGATGGCTGCGGTGACAATACTAATGGGGACTTCACAGAATAAATGGTTGTCTTCACGAGAAAATATAGGATGGGCACGTACTCTGATTTGTACATATAAATCACCTGAAGGACCGCCTTTAACACCCGCTTCACCTTCTCCAGATAATCGAATTCTATCCCCATTATCGACACCTGCAGGTACTTTAACAGAAAGTGTTTTTTGTTCTTGAATACGTCCAGCACCCCGACAAGTCGGACAACGATCGACTATAATTTTACCTTCCCCTTTACACACTGGGCAAGTTTGTTGTACAGAAAAGAAGCCTTGTGTCATGCGGACTTGACCTTGTCCGCCACATTGTTGACACGTTTTGGGGCGTGTGCCTGGCTTTGCACCGCTACCGTGACACTTTTTACAATCAATTTGTGCGGGTATGCGAATTTTGACTTCAGTGCCTGAAACCACTTCTTCAAGAGATAAGGTTAAATCATAACGTAAATCAGAACCCCGAAAAGCACGTTGCCCCTGAGCACCGCCACTGCTTCTTCCCCCAAAAACACTTTCAAAAATATCCCCCATATCTCCAAAACCTGATCCTCCAAAACCACCACCGCCCCCTCCCATAGTCCCCTCAATACCCGCATGTCCAAATTGGTCATAAGCAGCACGTTTTTGGGCATTTTTTAAAATTTCGTAGGCTTCTTTGGCTTCTTTAAAACTACTTTCTGCTTCTGGATTATCTGGATTGCGATCAGGATGATATTTCATCGCTAAGCGACGATAGCTTTTTTTTAATTCATCTCCAGAGGCGTTTTTTTGTACACCCAGTACTTCATAATAATCACGTTTTGACATGGTTGCTCAATTCACAAGTGAGATATTTTTATGCAAAGGATTACCCTCTCCAAAGAGAGGGAAAATGGGTAATTTTGGATTACTTTTTATCGTTTTTATCGTTTTTATCGTCTTTATCGTCTTTATCGTCTTTCACTTCTGAAAACTCAGCATCAACCACATCAGCTGCCCCTTCAGTTTTGGGTTTCGCAGCATTACCCGCTGCCTCAGCCGCTGCAGTAAATCCATCGGCTTGTTCTGCCCCTTCACCCGATTCTGCATAAGCTTGTTGGGCTATTTTACCTGACACTTCTGCTAATGCTTGCGTTTTAGCATCAATTTCAGCCTTGTCTTCCCCTTTGAGCGCTTCTTGAAGGGCTTCCATACCTGCTTCAACGGCGGTTTTATCCTCAGCACTGACTTTATCGCCCAAATCTTTCAGAGATTTGGTCGTGGCATGAATCATGTTATCCGCCACATTACGTGTTTGAACCATTTCTTGGAATTTCTTATCCTCACTGGCATGGGCTTCAGCATCTTGAACCATATTTTCTATTTCCTCGTCAGATAAGCCGCTAGACGCTTTAATAGAAATAGATTGTTCTTTACCCGTGGCTTTATCTTTGGCTGCTACGTGCAAAATGCCGTTAGCATCAATATCAAAAGTCACTTCAATTTGTGGCATACCCCGTGCTGCGGGTGGAATTTCAGATAAATCAAATCTTTCTAAAGATTTATTCGCAGAAGCAACCTCACGTTCCCCTTGCAAGACATGTACGGTCACTGCTGTTTGATTATCATCAGCCGTTGAGAATATTTGTGACTTATTGGTAGGAACGGTGGTATTTTTATGAATCAGTTTAGTCATCACCCCGCCCATGGTTTCAATCCCTAAAGATAATGGGGTGACATCTAATAATAATACATCGGTAACTTCACCGCTTAAAACACCGCCTTGAATGGCTGCGCCCACTGCCACGGCTTCATCAGGATTGAGATCTTTACGAGGTTCTTTGCCAAATAAACTTTTGACCGCCTCTTGTACTTTAGGCATGCGGGTTTGTCCGCCAACTAAAATAACATCATCAATCTCTCCAGTTGACAATTCGGCATCTTTCAGTGCAATTTTACAAGGTTCAAGACTGCGTTCAACCAAATCTTCCACTAAAGCTTCGAGTTTTGCACGGGTTAATTTGATATTCATGTGTTTTGGACCATTGGCATCCGCTGTCACATAAGGCAAATTAATATCTGTTTGATGGCTAGAAGAGAGCTCAATTTTCGCTTTTTCAGCAGCTTCCTTAAGACGTTGTAATGCTAAAGGATCTTTTTTAAGATCAATACCCGCATCTTTTTTAAATTCCTCAACCAAATAATCAATAATGCGTAAATCGAAATCTTCTCCCCCTAGGAACGTATCTCCATTGGTTGACAAGACTTCAAATTGATGTTCGCCATCCACTTCTGCGATTTCAATGATGGAAATATCAAATGTTCCGCCACCTAAGTCATACACAGCAATTTTAACATCACCATGTTGTTTATCCATACCATATGCTAAGGCTGCTGCTGTCGGTTCATTAATAATCCGTTTAACCTCTAAACCTGCAATACGTCCCGCATCTTTAGTAGCTTGGCGTTGTGAGTCATTGAAATAGGCAGGAACAGTAATCACCGCCTCTGTGACACTTTCTCCTAAATAATCTTCCGCCGTTTTTTTCATTTTCATGAGGACACGAGCGGAAATTTCAGGCGGTGCCATTTTTTTATCCTTTACACCTACCCATGCATCACCATTATCAGCTGAAACGATTTTATAAGGCACCATATCCTTATCACGTTGCACTACCTTATCTTTAAATTTACGTCCAATTAAACGCTTTACCGCAAATAATGTATTTTGTGGATTGGTGACTGCTTGCCTTTTAGCGGATTGTCCTACAAGTACTTCATCATCACTATATGCAACAATAGAAGGGGTAGTCCGTCCCCCTTCACTATTTTCAATGACGCGATTTGTTTTACCTTCCATCACGGCAACACAAGAATTGGTGGTCCCTAAATCAATACCAATAATTTTACTCATAATATAGTCTTTTCCTGTCTTATCCTGTTAAATTCTAATTACATTGTCATTGTATATAGGGTTTTAGACTTGATTTTCAAGTGTTTGTTCAGGATCAGCGTTTTTAACGACGACCACACGTGCAGGACGTAACAAACGATCATTGAGTTGATATCCTTTTTGATGGATATGCAATATCATGCCATTTTCCAGTTTTTCAGAAGGTTGCATGGCCATCGCTTCATGCCATTGCGGATTAAATTTTTCATCAATGGGATTAATTTCCATGATGCCAAATTTTGTCAGGCTGTCGCTTAACATTTTTAAAGTGAGCGTCATACCATCACGAACCACATCATTATCTGTATCTGATAGGGCTTGTAAGCCTAATTCCATACTGTCTTTCACTGCCAGCATTTCTGTGGCAAATTTTTCTAAAGCATATTTACGGGCATGTTCTACATCACGTGTCATGCGTTTTTGTAAATTATCACATTCCGCTTGTTTGCGTAATAAGTTATCCCAATGCGTCTTAGACTGTTCGGCAGCCTTCACTAATAGATGATTTAAATCCTCTACTGTGGGTTGCGCATCTTCTTGTACAAGCTCAGTATCATCTTTTGTTTCTTTTGTTTCTTTTGTTTCTTTTATTTCTTCTGTTTCTTCTGTTTCTTTTGTTTCTTTTGTTTCTTTTGTTTCTTTTATCTCTGTTGCAGTTGTGTCAACTGCAGAAATAGGGTCATGAATAGTCATAATGTCATTGTCTGGTTTTGAATGAGAATAGTAATAGGGATGATTGAGGTGTTGTTCAAGGAAGAAATGTAAGATTAATTAAGAATG